>NZ_JBSGIW010000010.1:0-126729 GCF_053605265.1 Streptomyces sp. NPDC003943
CTTCCTCTCTCCACCATATTCGTTCGCTATCGCCAAAATGGCGCGGCCCCGGCCGCTTCTCGCGGCCGGGGCCTCGCCCAGACGGTCTTCGTCTCACACACCCGAACCTGCGGGCACGGAGTCGGTCGCCTCCGTCCACAGATCCTGCTCGGCGCGATCCGCCTGGATCTGGCGGTACACGAGGAGCCCGCCGATGGCGGCCAGTGCGACCAGGAGAAGCTTCTTCACCGCGCGACCTCGTCTTTCATTGACGTAGGAGACTTCTGACGCCCACTCTACACATCGGTCATCAGCAACAAAGCAATCGGCCCGGACGGGTGAACCGTCCGGGCCGATCTTCTGTGTGGGGCTAACAGGATTTGAACCTGTGGCCTCATCCTTATCAGGGATGCGCTCTAACCAACTGAGCTATAGCCCCGCCGTGCTTCGCGGTGTGTGTCCCGCTCGCTGACTCCTGAAGATTAGCGCACGTGGGGGCCAGTCCCAAAATCCGATCCCTGGACCGGCCCCTCAGGCGTCATTCGCGGGTCACCCGCGGGTCACTCGTCCTCGGCGAGCGTGAGCTCGACACCGCCCACGAACCCGGCGGAGAGGTTGTAGATGAAGGCGCCCAGCGTGGCCAGCGCGGTCATCAGGACGACGTCGATCACCGCGATCACCGAGGTGAAGATCAGGACGCGCGGCAGCGACAGGAAGGACTGCAGGTCGAAGCCGTTCGACTCGTTGGAGCCGGTGGCCTCGCTGATCGTGCCGCCGACGGTCGAGAAGACGCCCATGGCGTCCATGACCATCCACAGCACGGCCGCGGCCACCACCGTGCAGACGCCGAGCGCGATGGAGAGCAGGAAGCTCACCTTCATCACCGACCACGGATCGGCCTTGGCCACCCGCAGCCGCGCCTTGCGCGTCCGCGGGGTCGTGCGCGCCCCGGTACGGGGCTTGCGCGTGGCGGCGGCGCCGTTCTGCCCGCCCGCCGTGTGACCGGCCGCGGGGCCGCCCGTGGGCGTGCCCTGCGCCGGGGTGCCGTACGCCTGCGGCGGGTGGTACGGGCCCTGGGGCTGCGTCCCACCGCGCTCGCCGGGCAGCGGCCCGTCGTACGTGTCGTACGGGGGCCGCTGCCCCCGAGTGTCCGTCACCGTAACCCCCTGGGAGTCCGTGGCGGAGCCACGGGCACCGCTCGATCCTGTGGACCGTCCGTCGCCCGGACCGGTGCCCGTGGCTCCACTCACGCTCTGCTCCTCGTCACTCCCCGGCCGCGGGCTCCGTGCCCTCGGCCGACTCAGCCGTCACGGCCGTCTCGGCCGTTTCCACAGCGTCGGCAGCGTCGACCATGTCGTCCTCGTCCTCGCTGCCGGCCTCGGCGTTGCGAGCGATACCGACGACGGCGTCGCGCTTGCCCAGGTTGATCAGCTGGACGCCCATCGTGTCACGGCCGGTCTCCCTGACTTCGTTGACTCGCGTACGAATCACACCGCCGGACAGGGTGATGGCGAGGATCTCGTCCGTCTCCTCGACCACCAGCGCGCCCACAAGAGAACCGCGGTCCTCCACGATCTTGGCGGCCTTGATGCCGAGGCCGCCGCGGCCCTGGACGCGGTACTCGTCGACCGGGGTGCGCTTGGCGTAGCCACCGTCGGTCGCGGTGAAGACGAAGGTACCCGGGCGGACGACATTCATCGAGAGAAGCTCGTCGTCCTCGCGGAAACTCATCCCCTTGACGCCGGACGTGGCCCGGCCCATCGGGCGCAGCGCCTCGTCCGTCGCGGTGAAGCGGATCGACTGCGCCTTCTTGGAGACGAGCAGCAGGTCGTCCTCGGCGGACACCAGCTCGGCGCCGATCAGCTCGTCGTCGCTGCCGTCCTCCCGCTCGCGCAGGTTGATCGCGATGACGCCGCCGGAGCGCGGGGAGTCGTAGTCCTTCAGGGCGGTCTTCTTCACCAGACCGGCCTTGGTGGCGAGCACCAGGTAGGGCGCGGCCTCGTAGTCGCGGATCGCGAGGATCTGGGCGATCTGCTCGTCCGGCTGGAAGGCGAGCAGGTTGGCCACGTGCTGGCCGCGGGCGTCCCGGCCGGCGTCCGGCAGCTCGTACGCCTTGGCCCGGTAGACCCGGCCCTTGTTGGTGAAGAACAGCAGCCAGTGGTGCGTGGTGGAGACGAAGAAGTGGTCGACGATGTCGTCCTGCTTCAGCTTCGTGCCGCGCACGCCCTTGCCGCCGCGCTTCTGCGAGCGGTAGTCCTCGGTCTTCGTCCGCTTGACGTAGCCGCCACGCGTGATGGTGACGACGATGTCCTCCTCGGCGATGAGGTCCTCGATGGACATGTCACCGTCGAAGGGCACCAGCTGGGAGCGGCGGTCGTCGCCGAACTTGTCGACGAGGGCGGCGAGTTCCTGGCTGACGATCGCCCGCTGCTTCTCGGGCGAGGCGAGGATCGCGTTGTACTCGTTGATCTTCGCCTGGAGCTCGTCGTGCTCGGCGACGATCTTCTGGCGCTCCAGGGCGGCGAGCCGGCGCAGCTGCATCTCGAGGATGGCGTTGGCCTGGATCTCGTCGATCTGGAGGAGGCCCATCAGGCCCTCGCGGGCCACCTCGACCGTGTCGCTGCGCCGGATGAGCGCGATGACCTCGTCGATCGCGTCGAGCGCCTTGAGCAGACCGCGCAGGATGTGGGCGCGCTCCTCGGCCTTGCGCAGCCGGAACTTCGTCCGGCGCACGATGACCTCGATCTGGTGCGTCACCCAGTGGCGGATGAACGCGTCGATCGAGAGGGTGCGCGGCACGCCGTCGACGAGCGCCAGCATGTTGGCGCCGAAGTTCGTCTGCAGGTCGGTGTGCTTGTAGAGGTTGTTGAGGACGACCTTGGCGACCGCGTCCCGCTTGAGCACGATGACCAGGCGCTGGCCGGTGCGCGAGGAGGTCTCGTCGCGGACGTCGGCGATGCCGCCGATCTTGCCGTCCTTCACCAGGTCGGCGATCTTCTGGGCGAGGTTGTCCGGGTTGACCTGGAAGGGCAGCTCCGTGACCACCAGGCACTGGCGGTTCTGGATCTCCTCCACCTCGACGACCGCGCGCATGGTGATGGAGCCGCGGCCGGTGCGGTACGCCTCCTCGATGCCCTTGCGGCCGACGACGAGCGCGCCGGTGGGGAAGTCGGGGCCCTTGATGCGCTCGATGAGCGCGTCGAGCAGCTCCTCGTGGCTGGCCTCGGGGTGCTCCAGGTACCACTGGGCGCCGGCGGCGACCTCGCGCAGGTTGTGCGGCGGGATGTTGGTCGCCATGCCGACCGCGATGCCGGCGGAGCCGTTGACCAGCAGGTTCGGGAAGCGGGCGGGCAGGACGGTCGGCTCCTGGGAGCGGCCGTCGTAGTTGTCCGTGAAGTCGACGGTCTCCTCGTCGATGTCGCGGACCATCTCCATCGACAGCGGCGCCAGCTTGCACTCGGTGTAGCGCATGGCGGCCGCCGGGTCGTTGCCCGGGGAGCCGAAGTTGCCGTTGGAGTCGACCAGCGGCAGCCGCATCGACCAGGGCTGGGCGAGGCGAACCAGGGCGTCGTAGATCGAGGAGTCGCCGTGCGGGTGGTAGTTGCCCATCACGTCGCCGACGACGCGGGCGCACTTGTAGAAGCCCTTCTCGGGCCGGTAGCCGCCGTCGTACATCGCGTACAGGACACGGCGGTGCACCGGCTTGAGGCCGTCACGGACGTCGGGCAGCGCACGGGACACGATGACGGACATCGCGTAGTCGAGGTACGAGCGCTGCATCTCGGTCTCGAGCCCGACCGGCTCGATCCGCAACTGCGGCTCCTCCTCTTCCGTGGTCTCGGTGTTCACGGGAGTGTTTTCGTCGGCCATTGCTGGTCGTCAGTCCTTTCGTACGGTCAGCTGAGACCGACTCAGATGTCGAGGAAGCGAACGTCCTTGGCGTTGCGCTGGATGAACGAGCGCCGCGCCTCGACGTCCTCGCCCATCAGCACCGAGAACAGGTCGTCGGCCTGCGCGGCGTCGTCCAGGGTGACCTGGCCGAGCACGCGGTGTTCGACGTCCATGGTGGTGACGCGCAGCTCCTCGGCGTTCATCTCGCCGAGACCCTTGAAGCGCTGGATCGAGTCCTCGCGGATCCGCTTGCCGTTCTGCTTGCCCAGCTCGACGAGAGCGTCGCGCTCGCGGTCCGAGTAGGCGTACTCGAAGTCGTCCCGGCCCCACTTGATCTTGTAGAGCGGCGGGCGGGACAGGTAGACGTGACCGGCCTCGACCAGCGGGCGCATGAAGCGGAAGAGGAAGGTCAGCAGCAGGGTGTTGATGTGCTGGCCGTCGACGTCGGCGTCCGCCATCAGGATGATCTTGTGATAGCGGAGCTTCTCGATGTCGAAGTCCTCGTGCACACCGGTGCCGAAGGCGGAGATCAGCGCCTGGACCTCGGTGTTCTGCAGGATCTTGTCGATGCGGGCCTTCTCGACGTTCAGGATCTTGCCGCGGATCGGCAGGATGGCCTGGTACATCGGGTTGCGGCCGGACTTGGCCGAGCCGCCGGCGGAGTCACCCTCGACGATGAAGATCTCGCACTTGGTGGGGTCGTTCGACTGGCAGTCGGAGAGCTTGCCCGGCAGCGACGCCGACTCCAGGAGACCCTTGCGGCGGGTCAGGTCACGGGCCTTGCGGGCGGCCACGCGCGCGGTGGCGGCGGTGATGCCCTTGCGGATGATGTCCGCGGCCTCGTTCGGGTTGCGGTCGAACCAGTCCGTGAGGTGCTCGAAGACGACCTTCTGGACGAAGGTCTTCGCCTCGGTGTTGCCGAGCTTGGTCTTGGTCTGGCCCTCGAACTGCGGCTCGCCGATCTTGACCGAGATGATCGCGGTCAGACCCTCGCGGATGTCGTCACCCGTGAGGTTGTCGTCCTTCTCGCGGAGCAGCTTCTTCTCGCGCGCGTACTTGTTGACGAGCGTCGTCAGCGCGGCACGGAAGCCCTCCTCGTGCGTACCGCCCTCGTGGGTGTGGATCGTGTTCGCGAACGAGTACACGCCCTCGCTGTACGAGGAGTTCCACTGCATCGCGATCTCGACCGAGAGCAGGCGCTCCTTGTCCTCGGCCTCGACGTCGATGACGGTCGGGTGGATCAGCTCGCCCTTGCGCGAGTTGAGGTACTTCACGAAGTCGACGATGCCGCCCTCGTAGTGGTACTTCACCGTGCGCGCGGTCGGCTCGGCGGCCGCCTCGGCGTCCGGGTCGTCGGCGCCGACCGTGGCCTTCGCGGACTCGCGCTCGTCGGTGAGCGCGATCGTCAGGCCCTTGTTGAGGAAGGCCATCTCCTGGAAGCGGCGCGAGAGCGTCTCGAAGGAGTACTCGGTCGTCTCGAAGATGTCCGGGTCGGCCCAGAAGGTGACCGAGGTGCCGGTCTCGTCCGTCTCCTCGTGCTTCGCGAGGGGCGCGGTCGGGGCGCCCATCTTGTAGTCCTGCGTCCAGCGGTGGCCGTCCGTCTTGACCTCGACGGAGACCTTGGTGGACAGGGCGTTCACGACGGAGACGCCGACGCCGTGCAGACCGCCGGAGACCGCGTAGCCGCCGCCGCCGAACTTGCCGCCGGCGTGCAGCACGGTCAGCACGACTTCGAGGGCCGGCTTGCCCTCGGACTCGACGATGCCGACCGGGATGCCGCGGCCGTTGTCGACGACGCGCACGCCGCCGTCGGCGAGGATCGTCACGTCGATGGTGTCCGCGTGGCCCGCCAGGGCCTCGTCGACGGAGTTGTCGACGACCTCCTGCACCATGTGGTGCAGACCGCGCTCACCGGTCGAGCCGATGTACATGCCGGGGCGCTTGCGCACCGCATCCAGACCCTCGAGGACCTGGATGTTGCTGGCGGTGTACTGGTTGTTCTCGTTGGGGTTGCCGGAATCGGCCACGAAGCGCCCTTTCTGGCACAGCACAGGCCGTTCTCCGGACGTACGGGAGCGGCTGCGTCGTTCGACATGTTCCGCAGTGTGGCGGGATTGTCTCCCAGTCTACCGGTACCACTGACACTCATGGGGGTTTGCCGGTCCCTGAATGCTCATGTGCCGCCCTAGCCGGGCCCGAGACGACTCCCCATATCCGGAGAGGGGCTCCAGGGGCCTCTGACGGCCACCTAGCGCTTCGGACGGTGACGGCGAGTGGGCGGGAACGGTTCCCGGTTGCGGGCATGCGTTCCGCCGGCTCGGTGCGCACCCTCGTCAGGTGGGCACAACGCCCACGCGTACGGCGCCCTTCGCCTGGACCCGCACCCCCAGGGCCTGCTTACCCGTAGGTGTCCCCGGGCCCCGTGGACCCGGGCGCGCGCAAGGGCCCGTAACCACGGCGGGGGCCCCCGGGCCCAAGGACCTTGATCATCCGCACCGTCCCGTGCCCCAGGTCCTCGTTGAGGCGCGCCACCAGCCTCGGCGCCAGCAGCCGCAGCTGCGTCGCCCACGCCGTCGAGTCGCACTGCACGGTGAGCACCCGCTCCTCCGGGTCCTCGTCGTACTTCAGCGGTACGCAGTGCTTCGCGAGGTCCTCGCCCACGATCTGCGGCCACCGCCCCATGACCCCGCCCACCGCCGCCGGCGTCTCCCAGCCGCGCTCGGTGATCAGCCGGTTGATCGCGGCGCCGAGCGCCATCGGATCGCGCCCGTCGGCGCGCGCGCCGGAGCGCAGGCCGCCGCCGCGCCGGGCCTGCTTCTTCTGCGCCGCGGCCGCGCCCCGGGCCTTCGCCTGCTCCTTGGCGGCGCGCAGCGCGACCCGTGCGAGGTCGACGCCGGAGGGCTCGGGAGTCGCAGGGGCCGCGGGCTTGTCCACAGGCTGTGGGGAAGTCTCGTCGCTCATCCCTGCACCACCCGCTCCACCTCGCCGCCGGAGACCGCGTACCGCGTCCCGGTCAGCACTCCCGGCACGTCGTCGTCCACCGCCGCCGTGACGAGCACCTGCTCCCCCGGCGCCACCAGCTCCGCGAGCCGTTCCCGGCGCCGCGCGTCCAGCTCCGCGAAGACGTCGTCGAGCACGAGCACCGGCTCGTTGCCCTCCGCGCGCAGCAGGTCGTAGGAGGCGAGCCGCAGCGCCAGCGCGTACGACCAGGACTCGCCGTGGCTCGCGTACCCCTTGGCCGGCAGGTCGCCGAGCTTGAGCAGCAGGTCGTCGCGGTGCGGTCCGACGAGCGTGACGCCGCGCTCGATCTCCTGCTTGCGTACGTCGGCGAGCGCCGCGATCAGCTGCCCGTACAGCTCCTCGCGGGTGTGCCCGTCGCCGGGCGCGGACGGCTTGTACTCCAGGTGTACCGGCCCGCCGCCCGGCGCCAGCTGCTCGTACGCCTTGTCGGCGAGCGGCCGCAGCATGCCGATGAGGTCGAGCCGCTGGGCGAGCAGCTCGGCGCCGGCCCGGGCCAGGTGCTGGTCCCAGACGTCGAGGGTGGACAGGTCCATGCCCCGTCCGCCGTGCCGCCGGGCCATGGCGGCGGACTTGAGGAGCGTGTTGCGCTGCTTGAGCACCCGCTCGTAGTCGGAGCGCACGCCCGCCATGCGCGGCGCGCGCGCCGTGATCAGCTCGTCGAGGAAGCGCCGGCGCTCACCGGGGTCGCCCTTGATCAGCGCCAGGTCCTCCGGCGCGAACAGCACGGTCCGGACGATGCCCAGTACGTCCCGCGGCCTGACCTGCGAGGACCGGTTGATGCGGGCGCGGTTGGCCCGGCCCGGGTTGAGCTCCAGCTCGACCAGCTGGGAGCGCTCGCCCTGGGTGACGGCGGCCCGGATGACCGCCCGCTCCGCGCCCATCCGCACCAGCGGGGCGTCGGAGGCGACGCGATGGCTGCCGAGGGTGGCGAGATAGCCGACGGCCTCGACGAGATTGGTCTTGCCCTGGCCGTTCGCGCCCACGAAAGCGGTGACGCCCGGGTCGAGCGGGACCTCGACCCGGGCGTACGAGCGGAAGTCGGCCAGCGACAGATGCGTGACGTGCATGGTGGGCGCCGACCTTCTTCCCCCGGCGGCTGTGCACCGCGGGGTGCACAGCCTGTGGATTACTTCTTCGTCTCGACCGCGTGGCCGCCGAACTGGTTGCGCAGCGCGGCGATCATCTTCATCTGCGGGGAGTCGTCCTGACGCGAGGCGAACCGCGCGAACAGCGACGCGGTGATCGCCGGCAGCGGGACGGCGTTGTCGATGGCGGCCTCGACGGTCCACCGGCCCTCGCCGGAGTCCTCCGCGTAGCCGCGCAGCTTGTCCAGGTGCTCGTCCTCGTCGAGGGCGTTGACCGCGAGGTCGAGCAGCCACGAGCGGATGACGGTGCCCTCCTGCCAGGAGCGGAAGACCTCGCGGACGTCGGTGACGGAGTCGACCTTCTCCAGGAGCTCCCAGCCCTCGGCGTAGGCCTGCATCATCGCGTACTCGATGCCGTTGTGGACCATCTTCGCGAAGTGGCCGGCGCCGACCTTGCCCGCGTGGACCGAGCCGAACTCGCCCTCGGGCTTGAGCGCGTCGAAGATCGGCTGGACGCGGGCCACGTGCTCGGCGTCGCCGCCGTACATCAGCGCGTAGCCGTTCTCCAGGCCCCAGACGCCGCCGGAGACGCCGCAGTCGACGAACCCGATGCCCTTGGCGGCCAGCTCCTCGGCGTGCTTCTCGTCGTCGGTCCAGCGGGAGTTGCCGCCGTCCACGACGATGTCGCCGGGGGAGAGCAGCTCGGCCAGCTCGTCGATGGTCGACTGGGTCGCCGCACCGGCGGGGACCATGACCCACACGACGCGCGGACCCTTGAGCTTGCCCACAAGCTCTTCCAGGCTGTGGACATCGGCGAGGTCCGGATTGCGGTCGTATCCGATGACGGTGTGGCCGCCGCGGCGAATGCGCTCGCGCATGTTGCCGCCCATCTTGCCGAGACCGACGAGACCGAGCTCCATCAGAGATTCCTTAAGCGTCGTGTGCGGTTTACCCGGGTCCGAGCCTACGCCCGGACCCGCGTGCACACCTGTGGGGTCAGCCGCTCAGGCGTACCCCCGGCAGAGGGGCCTCAGCCGCTCAGCCGCACCGGCATGATCAGGTACTTGTACGCCTCGTCCGCCTCGGCGTCGACCGCCGGCTTGCCGCTCAGGAGGGCCGGCTTGGTGGAGGTCGTGAAGGAGAGCTGGGCGACCGGCGAGTCGATCGCGCTCAGGCCGTCCAGGAGGAAGGTCGGGTTGAAGGCGATCGAGATGTCGTCGCCGTCGAGCTGCGCGTCGACACGCTCCACAGCCTGTGCGTCGTCGCTGGAACCGGCCTCCAGGATGAGCACGCCCTGCTCGAAGCTCAGCCGGACCGGGGTGTTGCGCTCGGCCACCAGGGCGACGCGCTTGACGGCCTCGACGAAGGGGGCGGTCTCGATCACCGCGACCGAGTTGAACTCGGTCGGGAAGAGCGTCCGGTACTTCGGCAGGTCGCCCTCGAGCAGACGGGTGGTGGTGCGGCGGCCCGCACCCTCGAAGCCGATCAGGCCCTCGCCCTTGCCGGAGCCGGAGAGCGCCAGGGTCACCGTGTCACCGCTGGTCAGCGCCTTGGCGGTGTCCAGGAGGGTCTTCGCGGGCACCAGGGCGACGGCGGAGGCGTCCGGGGACTCCGGCTTCCACAGGAACTCGCGGACCGCGAAGCGGTAGCGGTCGGTGGAGGCCAGGGTGACGGTGTCGCCCTCGATCTCGATGCGCACACCGGTGAGGACGGGCAGCGTGTCGTCACGGCCGGCGGCGATGGCCACCTGCGCGGCGGCGGAGGCGAAGACCTCGCCGGGGACGGTGCCGGTCGCGGTGGGCATCTCGGGCAGCGCCGGGTACTCCTCCACAGGCAGGGTGTGGAGGGTGAAGCGGGAGGAGCCGCAGACCACGGTCGCCCGTACACCGTCTGTGGAGATCTCCACCGGGCGGTTGGGGAGGGCGCGGCAGATGTCGGCGAGCAGGCGGCCGGAGACCAGGACGGTGCCGTCCTCCTCGACCTCCGCCTCGACGGAGACGCGGGCCGAGACCTCGTAGTCGAAGCTGGAGAAGCTCAGCGCGCCGTCCTCGGCCTTCAGCAGAAGGCCCGCGAGAACGGGCGCCGGCGGACGGGCCGGAAGGCTGCGAGCCACCCACGCCACCGCCTCCGCGAGTACATCGCGCTCCACCCGGATCTTCACCGGAACCGCCTCCTGCTTGTTGCTGGCTCTTCGTCGACTGCGGGATCCAGTCTGACGTACGCCACCGACACTCGGTGCGGCTCGGGGTCAAGTCGCGACAAGAGGTCGCCGAGGCTCCGGGCTCGAGTTGTCCACACACCCCACTTCGAAGCGGATTCCGAGCTAACTATGAGTGGGAGTAGTAGTAGGGCCTGTGGAAACCGTGGATAACGCCGTCTGCGCAGGTCAGGCCCGCTTTTTTGTCCACTGCGCCTGTGCACGGAACCGGTGGACAACCGGGGTGCGCTGTGGACACAGCAAAGTTCTGCACACCCGATTCACAGGGCATGGGGAGTTCTCCCCAGTGCTGTCCCCAGCTTTCCCCAGGTTCCCCACAGCCCAAACGTCTCCCTTGGTGTGACGGCTTTCACTCGCCCCAGTGAGCCCGGGCGTTTCGTTGCCGAACAGTGGACAGCGGTGTGGAGAAGCTGTGGGCAACCGTCGCCGTCCTGTGGGTTGCCGGTGGACAACCGAGCGCGGCCCCTGTGGACGGATCTTTCATCCACAGGCTGTGGAGATCGATTGCCAACAATTCCACAAGGCTCTGAGCTGGGGTGATGCCCTGTCACCAGGGCTGCCTGTGGATGCAATCCGGATAACTCGGAAGTCCCCACCCTGTGGACGGGAGATCATCCCCCAATCTGTGGAGAACCCGCCACCGGAACGGAGTAATCGAACAGCGGCCTCGCGCCCGACGGCCGCCGGAGCGGCGGAAGAGGGGCGGACAGAGGGGCGGCAGAGGGGCATCGGGGGCCTCCGCTCAGCCTTCGGGAGCTCTCCCGAGCCCTCCTGGAGCTGTCGGGAGCCCCTCCCGGAGGCCCTCCTGGAGCCTTCGAAGTGACGCCCAGAGGGTGCTCGGGCGCCCGCCGGGAACGCCGAAGGGCGCCCCGGGAGGTGTCCGGAGCGCCCTTGGGGGCCCTGCGAGGGGCCGTCGTCAGCCGTTCTTGATGCGGTTGGTCAGCTCGGTGACCTGGTTGTAGATGGAGCGCCGCTCCGCCATCAGCGCGCGGATCTTGCGGTCCGCGTGCATCACCGTGGTGTGGTCGCGGCCGCCGAACTGCGCGCCGATCTTCGGCAGCGACAGGTCCGTGAGCTCGCGGCACAGGTACATGGCGATCTGCCGGGCGGTGACCAGGACCCGGCTGCGGGACGAGCCGCACAGGTCCTCCACCGTCAGACCGAAGTAGTCGGCCGTCGCCGCCATGATCGCGCCGGCGGTGATCTCGGGCGCCGTGTCCTCGCCGCCCGGGATCAGGTCCTTGAGGACGATCTCGGTGAGGCCCAGGTCCACCGGCTGCCGGTTGAGGCTCGCGAACGCCGTCACGCGGATCAGCGCGCCCTCCAGCTCACGGATGTTCCGCGAGATCCGGGACGCGATGAACTCCAGCACCTCCGGCGGCGCGTTCAGCTGCTCCTGCACCGCCTTCTTGCGAAGGATCGCGATGCGCGTCTCCAGCTCCGGCGGCTGCACGTCCGTGGTCAGGCCCCACTCGAAGCGGTTGCGGAGCCGGTCCTCCAGGGTCACCAGCTGCTTGGGCGGCCGGTCCGAGGACAGCACGATCTGCTTGTTGGCGTTGTGGAGCGTGTTGAAGGTGTGGAAGAACTCCTCCTGCGTCGACTCCTTGCTCGCGAGGAACTGGATGTCGTCGACCAGCAGGATGTCCACATCCCGGTAGCGCTTGCGGAACGCGTCGCCCTTGCCGTCACGGATCGAGTTGATGAACTCGTTGGTGAACTCCTCCGAGCTCACGTACCGCACCCGGGTGCCCGGGTAGAGGCTCCGCGCGTAGTGACCGATCGCGTGCAGCAGATGGGTCTTGCCGAGGCCGGACTCGCCGTAGATGAAGAGGGGGTTGTACGCCTTCGCCGGCGCCTCCGCGACAGCGACCGCGGCCGCGTGCGCGAAGCGGTTCGAGGAACCGATGACGAAGGTGTCGAAGAGGTACTTGGGGTTCAGCCGGGCGTGCTGCTCACCGGGCGCGCCGGGGCCGCCGCCCTGGCCGGACGAGCCCGAGCCGGACGGCCCGGACACGCCGCCGCCGGGGCCGCCGGGACCGCTGGGACCGGGACGCGGCCCGCGGCCAGGACCCTCCGTGTCCGGCAACTCCGCCCGCTCGGGGCGCTGCGGCCGCTCGTACGTGGAGCGCTCGTCGTAGCGCGTCGGCTGGGGCTGCTGCGGGCGGGGCGTCGCGTACGGATCGCGCTCCTGGAAGCCGCCGAGCCGCTGCTGCTGCCAGGTGACGTCCTCCTGGGCGCGCGGCCAGACGCCCGGGTCCGGGCGCTGCTGCTGGTACTCGGGGTAGGCCGGGCGGGCCGTCGGCAGCCCGTCCTCCGGCATCGGCCGGCCGTAGTCGTCGTACTTCTCGTATGTGTCGTACGTCTCGCGCTTGCCGTACGGCTGCGGGGCCGGCCGCATGGGCTGGGCCGGCGGCGCGGGCGGCGTCGGCTCGCCGACGGAGTCGTCGACGGTGATCGCGATCCGGATCGGCCGGCCGCAGGCGCGGCTGAGCGCGTCGCTGATGAGCGGGGCGAGGCGGCCTTCGAGGACCTGCTTGCCGTACTCGTTGGGCACGGCGAGCAGTGCGGTGTCGGCCACCAGCGCGAGCGGCTGGCAGCGCTCGATCCACTGCTTGTCCTTGGACTCGATGCCCTGTTGGCCTTCGCCGAGGAGCTGCTCGAGTACACGCGGCCACACTGCGGCAAGATCGGCAGGTACGTCAGCCACGGGGCACGCTTCCTCGCAGGTCCCACGATGGTGTGGTTCTCGGGGACGGTCGGTCGAAGTCCGTAAGGACAGGTAAGGACAGATCGGAAAAGATTGTGGAGTTCAGCCACGGTAGTCGCGGCGGCTGACGTGGTTCAAGTTGTTGTCCACAGCCTGTGCACAAGGGGGCCCCGACGACGGGCCGGTTTGACCGGATGGCGTAGCCGCGCGTACCGTAACCAGGTCGAGTTGTCGATGGCTGCTGCCGCCTGCCTACCGATGGGCGAAGATCACCCTATGTGATCGCGAAGCGGTGCACTCGAGCGTATGCGAGCTAATCGTGGGCGCACGGTGACAGCCAGGCGATGTCCCGCCACCAACGATTCATTTCTGGAGCCCCCGAGTGAGCAAGCGCACCTTCCAGCCGAACAACCGTCGTCGCGCCAAGACCCACGGCTTCCGCCTGCGCATGCGCACCCGTGCCGGCCGCGCCATCCTGGCGAACCGCCGTGCCAAGGGTCGCGCGAGCCTGTCCGCCTGATCTGTCTAAACAGGTCATGACGTGCTGCCTACCGAGAATCGGCTGAGGCGGCGCGAGGACTTCGCGACCGCGGTACGCCGAGGACGCCGGGCCGGACGCCCGCTCCTCGTCGTCCACCTACGCAACAGCGGTGCAACGGACCCGCACGCGCCTGGGGAGAGCGCTCCCCCGACGCGTGCGGGTTTCGTCGTGAGCAAGGCCGTTGGCGGCGCGGTCGTCCGCAACCAGGTCAAGCGTCGTCTTCGCCACCTTGTGCGCGACCGCATCGCCGAGCTGCCCCCCGGTAGCCTGGTGGTCGTACGGGCGTTGCCCGGAGCCGGTGACGCCGACCACGCACAGCTGGCCCGAGACCTGGATGCCGCTCTCCAGCGGTTGCTGGGAGGGGGCACGCGATGAAGTACCCGCTGCTGGCTCTCATCAAGCTGTACCAGTGGACGATCAGCCCGCTCCTGGGCCCCGTCTGCCGGTACTACCCGTCGTGTTCCCACTACGGATTCACGGCCATCGACCGGCATGGCGCGATCAAGGGCACAGCCCTGACCGCCTGGCGCATCCTGCGGTGCAACCCGTGGTCGCCCGGCGGCGTGGACCATGTTCCCCCGCGCAAGCGGCCGCGCTGGCACGAGATGTTGCGCGCCGCCCTTCGTGGCGAAAAGGGCGGGCTCTCCGGCGAGACGAGCCCTGCCGCAGAGACCTCGCCCAATGCTCAAGGAGCCTGATTAGTGGACACGATTGCCAGTCTGTTCAGCTTCATCACCACACCCGTCTCCTGGGTGATCGTCCAGTTCCACAGTATGTACGGGGCGATCTTCGGCCCTGACACGGGCTGGGCCTGGGGACTGTCCATCGTGTCCCTGGTGGTGCTGATCCGTATCTGCCTGATCCCGCTCTTCGTGAAGCAGATCAAGTCGACGCGGAACATGCAGGCGCTCCAGCCGAAGATGAAGGCGATCCAGGAGCGCTACAAGAGCGACAAGCAGCGTCAGTCCGAAGAGATGATGAAGCTGTACAAGGAGACGGGCACCAACCCGCTCTCCTCGTGCCTTCCCATCCTGGCGCAGTCGCCGTTCTTCTTCGCCCTGTACCGCGTGCTCTCCAGCATCGCCAACGGTCAGACGATCGGCGTCATCAACGAGGACCTGCTGGCCAGCGCCCGTAAGGCCCACATCTTCGGTGCCCCGCTCGCCGCGAAGTTCACGGACAGCGCCGAGAAGGTCGCCTCCCTCGGCGCCTCGCTGACCGATGTGCGCGTCGTCACCGCGATCATGATCGTGATGATGTCGGCCTCGCAGTTCTTCACCCAGCGCCAGCTGATGATGAAGAACGTCGACCTGTCGGTGAAGACCCCGTACATGCAGCAGCAGAAGATGCTGATGTACATCTTCCCGCTGATCTTCGCCGGCATGGGCATCAACTTCCCCGTCGGTGTCCTCGTCTACTGGCTGACCACCAACGTGTGGACCATGGGCCAGCAGATGTACGTGATCAACCAGAACCCGACGCCGGGCAGCAAGGCCCAGGACGCCTACCTGCAGCGCCTGCTCAAGAGCATCGGGCACCACGGTGAGGTCCGCGGCCGCCGCCGGAAGAACATCGTCAAGGCGATCGTCGCCAAGGGCGCCGACCGCAACGACAACGAGCGCCGCTTCTTCGCGGGCCTGGCCAAGGCCGGGTTCGCCGCCCAGGCCGACGGCACCGTGATCAAGAGCGACAGCGTCTCGGTCGAGGCGGAGGGCGGTGCCGCCACCCGGCGCCAGCAGCCCAAGCGCCAGACCAAGGCCCAGCGCCAGGCCGCAGGTGGCCAGCAGCACGAGTCGAAGTCCTCGGACGAGCAGGCTTCGGACGAGCAGGCCGCGGACGCCAGGACTGAGGACCAGGCCGCTCCGTCGCTGGAGAAGAAGCCGCAGTCGTCGGCCAAGGGCGCCAAGGCCGGCAGCCAGGCCGCGAGCGACAAGCCGGCCCGGCCGAGTCGCGCCAACTCCGGTCAGCGCAAGGGCCAGCAGCGGCCCAAGCACCCCTCCTCCAAGAAGTAAGCCTCCACGAAGCTAGAAGGAGTCCATCCGTGACGGAAGGCACCACCTCCGCCGCCGAGGGTGGCGACACCCTGACCCGCCTGGAGCAGGAGGGTGAGATCGCGGCCGACTACCTCGAGGGCCTGCTCGACATCGCCGATCTCGACGGCGACATCGACATGGACGTCGAGGCGGACCGGGCCTCGGTCTCGATCGTCAGCGACTCCGGCAGCCGCGACCTGCAGAAGCTCGTCGGCCGCGACGGCGAGGTGCTGGAGGCTCTTCAGGAGCTGACCCGGCTCGCCGTGCACCGGGAGACTGGTGACCGCAGCCGCCTGATGCTGGACATCGCGGGCTTCCGCGCCAAGAAGCGCGAGGAGCTCGCCCGGCTGGGTGCCAAGGCCGCCGACGAGGTCAAGGCCACCGGCGAGCCGGTCAAGCTGGACCCGATGACGCCGTTCGAGCGCAAGGTCGTGCACGACGCGGTCGCCGCCGCCGGTCTGCGCAGCGAGTCCGAGGGCGAGGAGCCGCAGCGCTTCGTCGTCGTTCTCCCTGCCTGAACCCCCAACTGACGTCGGCCCCGTCTGTTCGCAGACGGGGCCGCGTTTTGTCAGCCTGATAGACAGCACCCAGTGCGCTCGGACGGTACGCGCGCGGTACGGAAGGACGGTTCCCCGTGACGGAGGCAACGGAGCTTCCCCAGGCGCCGGAGCAGGCGCGGACAGTCTTCGGCGAGTACTTCCCGGAGGCGGTCCGGTACGCCGAGCTCCTGGCGGACGCCGGGGTCAAGCGCGGCCTCATCGGCCCGCGTGAGGTTCCCCGTCTGTGGGAGCGCCACCTGCTGAACTGCGCCGTGCTCTCCGAGGTCGTGCCCGAGGGGGTCACGGTCTGCGACGTCGGCTCCGGTGCCGGCCTGCCCGGTATCCCGCTGGCCCTGGTCCGCCGGGACCTGAAGATCACGCTGCTCGAGCCGCTGCTGCGCCGGACGACCTTCCTCCAGGAGGCCGTCGAGCTGCTGGGCCTCGACCATGTGACCGTGGTCCGCGGCCGCGCCGAGGAGATGCTGGGCAAGCTCGGGCCCGTCCACGTCGTGACCGCCCGGGCCGTCGCACCGCTCGACCGGCTGGCCGGCTGGGGCGTGCCGCTGCTCCGTCCCTACGGCGAGATGCTGGCCCTCAAGGGCGACACCGCCGAGGAGGAGATCGCCGGTGCCCGCGCCGCGCTCGCCAAGCTCGGTGTGGTGGAGGCCTCCGTGCTGCACGCGGGCGAGGGGATCGTGGACCCGCTGACCACCGTGGTCCGGGTCGAGGTCGGCGAGAGCCCCGGCGGTGTGCGCTTCGCGGCCAAGCGGGCCAAGGCGGCCCGGACCAGCCGGCCCCGTCGCCGCAGCCGCTGATCCTGTACCGCTGATCCGCTCGTTGAGCCGGCACCGCTGATCAGTGCGAGCGACTGCTGCGATATGGGCTGATTTCGGAGTGTCGGGCGGTCCCGGCTCTGCGGCGCGTGCATCGTGTTTCACGTGAAACGTCGCTCACTGCTGCAGGGGATCATCAGCCGCGGCCGCGCGGCTGCCACGCCCAGGGACCGCAAACCTCCAGTGAAACCCCCCGTGAGGGTCACAGGGTTGTCCACAGAGGTGGATTCATCCACAGAACCACGGGCCTCGCTGGTTCCGGACCCCGAAGGCATGGCAGTCTCTCTCCATCGCGAGTCTGAAGCCGAGGAGAGTGAGTCCTTGCGGTCCGACGCCAACATCGCGGGACCGATGACCGAACCGGTCCCCGGTCCCCGAACCGAATCGGTAGGGGCGGATGTTTCACGTGAAACACCGCCTCCGATGGACGACACCCCCATCGGCCGTGCGGCCCAACTGGCCGTGGAGGCCCTGGGTCGTGCCGGAGAAGGACTTCCCCGGCCTGCCCAGACCCGTGTGATCGTGGTCGCCAACCAGAAGGGCGGCGTGGGCAAGACCACCACGACCGTCAATCTGGCCGCCTCTCTGGCACTGCACGGCGCCCGGGTCCTGGTCATCGACCTCGACCCGCAGGGCAACGCCTCCACCGCGCTCGGCATCGACCACCACGCCGAGGTCCCCTCGATCTACGACGTCCTCGTGGAGAGCAAGCCGCTCGCCGAGGTCGTGCAGCCCGTCCGGGACGTCGAAGGACTCTTCTGCGCCCCCGCCACCATCGACCTCGCCGGTGCGGAGATCGAGCTGGTGTCGCTGGTGGCGCGTGAGAGCCGGCTGCAGCGGGCGATCCAGGCGTACGAGCAGCCGCTCGACTACATCCTCATCGACTGCCCGCCCTCGCTCGGCCTGCTGACGGTCAACGCCATGGTGGCCGGAGCCGAGGTGCTGATCCCCATCCAGTGCGAGTACTACGCGCTGGAGGGCCTCGGTCAGCTGCTGCGGAACGTCGATCTGGTGCGGGGGCACCTCAACCCGGCGCTGCATGTGTCGACGATCCTCCTCACCATGTACGACGGCCGGACGAGGCTCGCCTCGCAGGTCGCCGACGAGGTGCGCACGCACTTCGGCAACGAGGTGCTGCGGACCAGCATCCCGAGGTCCGTCCGCATCTCGGAGGCACCGAGCTACGGGCAGACCGTGCTCACCTACGACCCGGGCTCCAGTGGTGCCCTGTCATATCTCGAAGCGGCGCGCGAGATCGCGCTGCGTGGCGTCGATGTCGCCTATGACGCCAGTCAGGCCCATGGGGGACACCCGCATGTGGGCCACCAGAACAACCAGCGAATGTCGGAGGGGATCCAGTGAGCGAGCGACGTAGGGGATTGGGGCGTGGGCTCGGTGCGCTGATTCCGGCCGCTCCCCAGGAGCGACAGGTGCCGGCCGCCGGAGCCGGCACCGCCACGGTCACGAGCTCCCCCGGCGCCATTCCGGCACTCGGCTCGGACCGGGGTGTGGCCGCCGCCAAGCTGGCGACCCTCCCCGCGAGCCCGCAGTCCCCGGACTCCGTGGTGCCGGCGGCCGAGCCCGAGCCGGAGGCCCCCGCCGGGGCGCACTTCGCCGAGCTGCCGCTGGACTCCATCACGCCGAACCCGCGCCAGCCGCGCGAGGTCTTCGACGAGGACGCCCTGGCCGAGCTGATCACCTCCATCAAGGAGGTCGGTCTGCTGCAGCCCGTCGTCGTCCGCCAGATCGGTCCCGAGCGCTATGAGCTCATCATGGGTGAGCGCCGCTGGCGAGCCTGCCGTGAGGCCGGCCTGGAGCGGATCCCGGCGATCGTGCGGGCCACCGAGGACGAGAAGCTGCTTCTCGACGCCCTCCTGGAGAACCTGCACCGGGCCCAGCTGAACCCGCTGGAAGAGGCTGCTGCCTACGACCAGCTCCTGAAGGACTTCAACTGCACCCATGACCAGCTGGCCGACCGGATCGGGCGTTCGCGTCCTCAGGTCTCCAACACGCTGCGTCTGCTGAGGCTTTCCCCGCCCGTGCAGCGCCGGGTCGCCGCCGGCGTCCTCTCGGCGGGTCACGCCCGTGCCCTGCTCTCCGTGGACGACCCGGAGGCCCAGGACAAGCTCGCCTACCGGATCGTCGCCGAGGGACTCTCGGTGCGTGCGGTGGAGGAGATCGTGACGCTGATGGGCTCGGAGCCCTCCTCGCCGGTCAAGCCCAAGGGGCCGCGGGCCGGTGCCCGGGTCTCCCCGGCGCTGCGTGATCTCGCGAGCCGGCTCTCCGACCGCTTCGAGACCCGGGTGAAGGTCGACCTGGGTCAGAAGAAGGGCAAGATCGTCGTCGAGTTCGCCTCGATGGAGGATCTGGAGCGGATCCTCTCCACGCTGGCCCCGGGCGAGGGGCGCGTCATGGAGCAGGGCAGGGCCGACCAGGGCGAGTAAGTCGGGTGGCCATCCGGCGGGTTGTCGTTACGATTCTTTGAGGCATATGCGTACAGCGAAGGCCGAGAGAAGCGAGGAGCAGCCGTGGGGCGTCGACTCGTACCGCTCACGCTGGACAACCTTCCGGATCTCCCCAAGCGATGTCGCTCCTGTGTGTTCTGGGAGCTCGATCCGGTAAGCGGGGAGGCCGCCGTCAAGGCCGGCCGCCCGGAGCTGGAGAAGGAGTCCTGGATCTCCGCCGTGCTCCTGGAGTGGGGGTCCTGTGGCCGGGTGGTCTATGTGGACGAGGTGCCCGTCGGCTTCGTGCTCTACGCGCCTCCGGCCTATGTGCCCCGTTCCACCGCCTTCCCGACGAGCCCCGTCGCCGCGGACGCCGTGCAGCTGATGACGTCCTGGATCATGCCGGGCTACCAGGGGCAGGGGCTGGGGCGGGTGATGGTGCAGACCGTGGCGAAGGATCTGCTGCGGCGCGGCTTCAAGGCGATCGAGGCGTTCGGGGACGCCCGCTGGAAGGAGCCGGCCTGTGTGCTTCCGGCCGACCATCTGCTGGCCGTGGGCTTCAAGACCGTGCGTCCGCACCCGACGTATCCACGGCTGCGGCTGGAGCTGAGGACGACGCTCTCCTGGAAGGAGGACGTCGAGATGGCCCTGGACCGGCTTCTCGGCGCCGTGCAGAAGGAGCCGGCGCTGCGGCCGCTCTGACGAGAGCGGGCAGAACAGACGACAGCGGCCCGCCCCCTTGGAAGGGGGCGGGCCGCCGCTGTTTCACGTGAAACAGCGAGAGCGTTACTTCGCCTCGAGGAAGTCCGCCAGGTCGCGCTCCAGCGCGGCCTTCGGCTTGGCACCGACGATGGTCTTCACGACCTCGCCGCCCTGGTAGACGTTCATCGTCGGGATGGACATGATGCCGTACTTGGCAGCCGTCTCCGGGTTCTCGTCGATGTTGAGCTTCACGATGGTGATCTCGTCGTGCTCGGAGGCGATGGCCTCCAGCGACGGGGCGATCTGGCGGCACGGGCCGCACCACTCGGCCCAGAAGTCCACGAGAACGGGCTTCGAGCTCTTGAGGACCTTCTCGTCGAAATCAGCGTCGGTGACGATAACGGTGGCGCCGGCCACGGCGACCTCCTTTGGTTGGCGGGGTGTGGGGTGAGGAAGGCGTAGGGGTCAGACCGCGGGGGTCTCGGCCAGCTTCTCGCTGTCGGAGAGGGCGGCCAGGAAGCGCTCCGCGTCGAGGGCGGCGGAGCAGCCGGTGCCGGCGGCGGTGATCGCCTGGCGGTAGGTGTGGTCGACGACGTCGCCGGCGCCGAAGACACCCGTGAGGTTGGTGCGGGTGGACGGGGCGTCGACCTTCAGGTAGCCCTCCTCGTCCAGCTCCAGCTGGCCCTTGAAGAGCTCCGTGCGCGGGTCGTGGCCGACGGCGATGAAGAGACCGGTCACCGGCAGCTCGCTCGTCTCGCCCGTCTTGGTGTTGCGCAGGGTCAGACCGGAGAGCTTCGGGTCGCCGTGGATCTCGGCGACCTCGCTGTCCCAGGCGAACTTGATCTTCGGGTCGGCGAAGGCACGCTCCTGCATCGCCTTGGAGGCGCGCAGCGTGTCACGGCGGTGGACGATCGTCACGGACTTGGCGAAGCGCGAGAGGAAGGTGGCCTCCTCCATCGCGGTGTCGCCGCCGCCGACCACGGCGATGTCCTGGTCCTTGAAGAAGAAGCCGTCGCAGGTGGCGCACCAGGAGACACCGCGACCGGAGAGGGCGTCCTCGTTCGGCAGGCCGAGCTTGCGGTGCTGGGAGCCGGTCGTGACGATGACGGCCTTGGCGCGGTGCACGGTGCCGGCCGTGTCCGTGACGGTCTTGATGTCACCGGTGAGGTCCACGGCGACGACGTCGTCCGGAACGAGCTCGGCGCCGAAACGCTCGGCCTGGGCGCGCATGTTGTCCATGAGGTCAGGGCCCATGATGCCGTCACGGAAGCCCGGGAAGTTCTCCACCTCGGTCGTGTTCATCAGGGCGCCACCGGCGGTGACCGCACCCTCGAAGACGAGCGGCTTCAGCGACGCGCGTGCGGTGTACAGCGCGGCGGTGTAACCCGCGGGACCGGAGCCGATGATGATCACATTACGGACGTCGCTCACGGGTTTCTTCCTCGTCTCTGCAGACTGCCTACTGCCTACGGGGGCGGCCTCGGATGGGTGACTCTCACCCCACCCAACGGATCCTACGGGGCGAGCATTCCCGAGTCGGCCACGCGGCACGGCGCAGAGACGGAGCCCGAGGTCAGGAGCGTGGGACGGACTCGTTCAGCAGCACCCCAGCCTTGCCGTTCCCGCCGGACGTGCAGGAGCCGTCGACCACGAACGCCTGCACCCGGCCGCTGTCCGTCGTGTCGGCAAGGACGACGAGATAGGCGGGTGTCCCCTGGTAGTCGCCCTGCTGGAAGCCGAGGACCGGGTCGGTGCGGCCGGTGGCGGCCCTGACGCAGTCGGGCAGGGTGGCGCCGGCCTTGCGCGTCTGTCCGTCGCCGCCGGTCTCGGCCGAGAGCGACTCAGGGGAGGCGCTGCGGTCCTGGGGTGCCTTGAAGCTGCTGTTCCGGTGCAGCAGGTCCTGCACGGTGGACTCGACGGGCCGGCCGTCGAACTGGGCGGCGCTCGCTGCGACGACGGCATCGGCCTTCTTGTCGCCGGCCGAGGTGGCGCCGCCGAGTGCGCCCGACTGGGTGAAGAACAGACCCAGGCCCAGGGCTGCGGCGCCGAAGACCGCGCCGAGGGCGGCGATCCGGCGGCGGGAGCGGCGCGGCCGGCCGGGGCCGGTGGAGGCGGAGGGACGCCCGGCGGGCCGGTCCGCGGGACGGTCGGCCGGGACGGATCGCGCGGGGCGGGGGTGCGATGTTTCACGTGAAACAGACGCCTCGGAGTCCGGCGCGGTCGCGTTCAGCAGGGCTTCCGCAGCGAGGGCGGCATCGATCCGCCCGGCGATCTCGGCGGGCATCCGGGGCGGCCCGGGCAGGGTGCCCAGGAGCCCGCGGATCTCCTCCAGGGAGGTCCGTACGTCCGCACAGAGGGAACAGGCGTCGAGATGCTGCCGTACGGCCGCGCTGCGGGCGGGGGAGAGCAGGCCCTCGGTGAGATCGGAGATCTCCGCGACGTCCGGGTGCTGAGTCGTGTCGGCCGTGGAAGTCACGCGCGCCCACCTCCGCCCTTCACAGCAGCTGCATTGCTCGGTCCGGTATCCGTCGGTCCCGGCACCGGTGGGACGGATGCCCCCGGCGTCCGGTTCCTTCCCCCGTCGGGGCCTTCGTTACCCACCGTGTCCCCGCGCAGATGAGTGAGCATCGGCAGCAGCCTCGCCCGCCCGCGAGCACAGCGGCTCTTCACGGTCCCGGTGGGGACATCGAGGATACGAGCGGCCTCGGCCACCGGGTATCCCTGCATGTCGACCAGGACGAGCACCGCCCGTTGTTCCGCCGGCAGCGTGGCGAGCGCGGCCAGGAGCTGGCGGTGCAGATCCTGCCGCTCGGCGGGTGCCTCGGCCGACTCGTGCGGTTCGAGGAGCTGCTCGAACCGTGCGGTGTCGTCCACGGGTGAGGTCCGGCGTGAGGCCGTCTTCCGGGCCCGGTCCAGACAGGCGTTCACCGTGATGCGGTGCAGCCAGGTCGTGACGGCCGACTGGCCCCGGAAGGTATGGGCGGCCCGGAAGGCCGACACGAGGGCGTCCTGGACGGCGTCAGCGGCCTCCTCGCGGTCCCCCAGCGTCCGCAGGGCCACCGCCCACAGCCGGTCGCGGTGGCGCCGTACGAGCTCACCGAAGGCGTCAGGATCGCCGGCCACATGGTCGGCCAGCAGATCCTGGTCGCTCCGCTCGTCGCGCGGGACGTCGTCCAACGGTGAGCCCCTCCCCCGGGGTGACGTCAGCTGGTGATCCTGATCTCCGAGATCTCGCCCCGGTAGCCGTCTCCGCCGGCCGGCAGATCGGTCAGCCAGACGAGAACGTATCGCGTCTTCAGCGGTTTGCCGGGGGTGAGGGACACATCGGTCCCCGTGCCCGCGATCTGCCTGCGGAAGTCGCCCAGCTGGCTGGGCTGCGAGGAGAAGCTCTCGGGAGTCGTGCGCAGTTCTACCGTCGTGACGCCGTGGAAGGCGACCTCGACCTTGGCGACCTGCTGGACCTTGCCGAGGTCGAGGATGATGCCGACCCCGTCCTTCAGGTTGCCGAGCTTCGAGTACCCCTTGTAACTGCTGGTCGTCCACGAGGTGTTCGGGTCACCGTCGTAGGCGTTCTTTATGTCCCGGGGGTTCTCGGCGCCGTCGCTGCCCTGCGGGTCGAAGTCCCGGGCGTCGACGATCGAGACCGGCTTGCCGTTCGCCGCCGGCTCCTTGTTGTCCTCGTTGGGCGTCTGCGGCTGGGTCGGCGGGGTCTCGGCCGTCCTGTCCTTGTCCAGGAGCCGGTCCGCGATCTGCCAGCTGCCCAGTCCAAGGGCGGCGATCAGCAGGGCCGAGACGGCCCACTTGAGCGCCTTGCCGGTACGGCTCTGCAGCGGGGGCGGCGGGACCATGACCGGCTGGGTGACCACGGGACGCGGCTGAGGACGCCCGTAGGTGCCCTGCTGGTAGGTGGTGCGCTGGTACTCGGGCGGCGCCGGGAGCGGGAACTCCGGCTCCGGCGGCCGGATGCGCGGCATCGCCGCGACGGCCTTCGCCAGCTCGTCCGGCGTGGTGCAGGGCGGCTCCTGGCGCGAGGCCGTGGCCCCGTCGTTCGCCAGGGCGCGCATGGCGATCTCCGAGAGGCCACGGTGGACGCCCGCACGAACCTGGTCGGGGGCGAGCAGCCCGACGCCCTTGGGGAGGCCGGAGAGGCCGTAGGCGTCGTTCTCGTACGGCCAGCGCTGGGTGAGCGCCGCGTAGAGGAGGGCCCCGATCGCCTCGGTGTCCGTGCGCTGCGGGCGCTCGGCGCTGATGCCGCGCAGGGCGGCGTTCACGGCGAGTCCGCGGATCCGGTACTGGCCGGTGGAGCTGCGCAGCACGGCGCTCGGCGTGAGCCGGAGGTGCGACAGGCCCTCGCGGTGCGCCGCGGCCATGGCCTGGGAGACCTGGCTGACGAGCTGGTAGGCGTCGTGCGGCTCCATGGGGCCGGCCGCGAGCAGCGCGGTCAGCTCGGTGGAGTCGGGCAGCCACTCGTGCACGACGTAGACGAGGTCGTTCTCCTCGACCGCGTCGAGGACCTGCACGAACCGCGGGTCGCCGAGCAGCGCGGCGGAGCGGGCGGCGGCGAGGACGGAGCGGGCGCGGGAGTGGTCGGCGGGCAGGATGTGCACGCCGACGGCGCGCCGCAGCTTCTCGTCGACGGCACGCCAGCTGCTGAATCCGTCCAGTCGGGTGACGCACTCCTCCAGCCGGTACCGTCTCGCCAGCTTGTGGCCGCTGTGCAGTTCGGGTGCGGTGATGGAGGACTGTTCGCCGTTCTGTCGTTCGACCGCCTTGCTCTTCGTGGCCTCGGCGGACGTGTCCGCCTTCTTCTGCGCTTCCGCCACCCCGTCGGTCGCGGCCGTGTCCGCCTTGGCGGTCAGCGGGTCGTCACCGCTGTTGTCGGCCACGTCGACGGCAGCCGTGCTACGTTCCGCCACCGTCGTTCCTGCCTCCCCATCCGTTGCGCCACATCCAACAGCCATGCCAATTGTGCCCACAGTCCGGCGCTATGCACGACACGCGTCGGCAGACGATGGTTGTGCGAACCCCGCGCACCTGTCGTTCGATCAGCGTCCCAGACGGCCGCGGACCATGCCGACCATCGAGTTGAGCTCCGCGATCCGCATGCGCTTGGCCGCCACGAAGAAGACCCCGAGCAGGACCACGCTGCCGACGACGAGGGCGGCGAGCGAGCCCAGGGCCCCTTCGCCGAGCACCTTCAGGAGGGCGAAGCCGACGGCTCCTGCGGCGACGGCGGCCGGCAGGGAGGCCAGGCACAGCCGGGCGTAGGTGCGGATGACGTGGGCGCCGTCCAGGTCGCCGCCGAGGCGCTTGCTCAGCCGGCGCCAGGCGACGCCGACACCGACCATGTAGGCAAGGCCGTAGGAGGCGGCCATGCCGACGACGGCCCACCGGGCGGGCAGCACCACGTAACAGACGGCCGAGGCGGCCGCGTTGACGGCGGCGACGATGACGGTGTTGTAGAAGGGCGTCCGGGTGTCCTCGTAGGCGTAGAAGCCGCGGAGCACCACGTACTGCACGGAGAAGGGGATCAGGCCGAGGCCGAAGGCCATCAGGATGAAGCCCATGCCCTGGGCTGCCTCGACGCCGCTGGAGGCGTAGAGCAGGGTGCACATCGGGACGCCGAGGGCCAGGAAGGCGAAGGCGATCGGGACGATGGCCACGGCCGAGTTGCGCAGGCCCTGGGAGATGTCGTCGCGGACGGCGCCCGGGTCGTCGTCGGAGGCGGCGCGGGAGATGCGGGGCAGCAGGGCGGCCATGACGGAGACGGTGATGATGGCCTGCGGCATGCCCCAGATCAGCTGGGCGTTGGAGTAGGCGAGGAAGCCGGCGCCGTTCTTGCCGGACGCCTCACCGGCCGCGGTGGCGAGCTGGGTGACGACCAGGACACCGGCCTGGTTGGCGAGCACGAACAGTACGGTCCACTTGGCCAGCTTGACGGTCTTGCCGAGGCCGTGGCCCTTCCAGTCGAAGCGGGGGCGGAAGCGGAAGCCGGTCTCGCGCAGGTACGGGATCATCGCCAGGGCCTGCACGACGAGGCCGAGCAGGGTGCCGATGCCGAGCAGCCGGACGCCGTCGTCGGGGATCGTCTGGACGCCCATGTGGGACTCGGCGGAGGTGCCGTAGACCCAGATGAACAGGCCGAACGTGGTGATCATGACGATGTTGTTGAGGACCGGGGTCCACATCATCGCGCCGAACTTGCCGCGGGCGTTGAGGATCTGACCCATCACCACGTGCACGCCCATGAAGAAGATGGTGGGCAGGCAGTAGCGGGCGAAGGTGACGGCGACGCTGTTCGCGGCCGCGTCGTCGGCGATGGTGCTCGACATCAGCCGGATCAGCACCGGTGCCGCGAACACGGCGATGGTGACGATCACGCCGAGCGCCACCATGACGAGGGTCAGCAGGCGGTTGGCGTACGCCTCGCCGCCGTCCTCGTCGTTCTTCATCGAGCGGACCAGCTGCGGCACGAAGACCGAGTTGAGGCCGCCGCCGATGGTGAGGATGTAGATCATCGTCGGCAGCGTGTAGGCGACGGTGTACGTGTCACCGAGCAGCGCGGCGCCGAGGGCGCCGGTGATCACCAGGCTGCGGACGAAGCCGGTGAGACGGGAGACGAGGGTGCCGGCGGCCATCACGGCGCTCGACTTGAGCAGCCCGGAGGCGCGGCCGGCCTTCTTCGGGGCGGGCGCGGGCATGGGGTTCGGCTCCGGAGCGGGCGGCGGCACCTGGCCGGGCGCCTGCTGGTCCCGGTAGAGGTGGGCGAAGGCGTCGGGTTCCGGCTCCTCCTCCCCCGCCGAGGTCACCAGGTCGTCGACGCCGGTGAACTGGACCGTGCGGGCGTCGTCGCCGTACGGCAGGTGGCGCGAGGGGCCGTCGGGCTCGGGCGCCGGGGTCTGGGCCCAGACGCGCGGGTCCGGGGCGTGCGCGGGCGCGGCCGGCTGCTGGTAGAGCGGCTGCGGCTCGGCGTAGGTGCCCGGCGGGGGCGGCGGGTGCGCGGCCCGGTCGTAGAGCGCCTCGCCCACCGGGTCCTGGGCGGAGAGGTCCCGCGCCTGGTACGGGTCGTGGGCGAAGGCGTCCTGGACGTACGGGTCCTGGCCGTAGGCGTCCGGGGCGTACGGGTTCTGCTGCTGCGGCGCGCGGGGGTCCGGGGCGGGCTGCTGCGGCGGCGGGACCGGCCCTGGGCCGGGTGCCGGGGTCGCGGGCGTCCCACCGGACGGCGCGTTGCCCGCGCCCTGGCCGCGGTCACCGTCGTACGGCGCGTTCATGGTTACCCCACCTCATCGTCCCCGGCCGACCGGCCACGACATCGCTCAACGGTCCACTTTCTCACCCGTGCCGGACGGGTCGCCGCTTTCGGGCCCGGTGTCCGGCGTGGGGTCACTCGGCTGCGCCGTCTCCGGGCCCGCGTCCGGTTCCGTTTCGGCGCCGCCCGCGCGGGTCTCGCCAGTGCTGTCGGCGGCAGCGGGAGAGGCATCCGCCTCCGCTTCGGTGCCGTCAGCGGCCTCGGCGGCGGCCTCGGCCTCGGCGTTCCGGGCGGCTGCCCGCTTGCGCTGGGAGTACATCCGGATGCCGGCGAGGACGAGCAGCAGTACACCGCCGGCGATCACGAGCATCACCGTCGGAGTGATCTCGGAGACCTTCACGGTGAAGGTCATCGGAGCACCGTAGGGCGTGCCGTCCTCGGTGTAGAGCTGGGCCGTCATCGTCACCGGGCCGTTGGCGTTGGCCGAGGCGTTGAACTTCACCGACTGGCTGTGCCCGCCGTTGATCTTCACAGGCTCCTCGGCGGTGCCCTCGCCGTCCAGCTTCACTCGGTTCTTGTTGCCGGACTGCAGCCGCAGCACCAGATGGTCGACGCCCTGCAGCAGGCGGTTCTGCACGGTCACCGGAATGGTGGCGCTCCGCCCGGACAGCGTGAGGTCGGACTTCTTGATCAGCTGCACCTCTTCGGTGAGGCTCTGCAGATAGCGCAGGACCTCCTCGCGGTAGAGGGCGGCCGAGGGGGCCTCACCGCGCCAGGACGTCGACATCTCACGGCTGATCGCGTTGGTGAACGGCGGCACCACGCGGTCCGGGGCGGTCAGGATGACCCGGAAGTCGTCCAGCTCGTCCCGGGTGTCCTTCATCTTGAGGAAGGCCTTGGTGTCGAGCTCCTGGGCGCGCAGCTTCTTCGGGTACGAGCGGCTGCTCGGGATCCGCGTCGAGGCGTCCGGGTCGGGCGTCTCCGCGGCGGCGGCCGGCAGGTCCTCCGGCTCCGTCCAGCGCTTGGCGCCGAGCGCCTGCAGCGCCGTCGCCATGCTCTGTGCCTGCGCGATGGTGGGCATGCGCTGCGGGGCGACCACGACGCTGCGCTGCTTCTCGGGCAGCTCCAGGGTCGTGGCCAGCGACTGGGCGAGGAAGGACTGGACGGCCAGGGTGGAGTTGTCCGCCCTGATGAGGTCGCCCTGGAACGCCTTCGACAGACCGGCGTCGCTGACCACGGCGGTGGTGCCGCCGCCGACCGGGCGGGCCGCGGTCGGCGTGTACGAGAGGTCGTCGCGGAAGCTGTCGCTGCGGGCGATCACGTTGTGCGCGCCCGCCGAGGTGGCGACGGCCATGATCGAGGCGTCGACGGCCCCGTCGACGGGCCAGGCGAAGTCGGTGGACGGCTTCACGTGGAGGATCGTCTCGACCGTGGTCGAGGCCAGCGCGGACGCCTGCTGGAGGTGGCTGAGCGAGCCCGGGACCTCCTTGCCGTGGTGGGCGAGGGAGGCCAGGTCGGGGTCGGCGAACGGCAGAGCGACGACCTTGTGGCCCTGCACGGCCTTCTCCAGGGCGTCCAGCCAGCGCTCGGCGACGTCCTGGTTCCGGCCCGGCACCTCGGTCGCGCCGCTCTTGACCATGTACGGCTCGGTCATCGCGGTGACGCTGGCGAGCAGGTCCGGGTCGATCACCCAGGTGACCGGGAGGTCCTTGCCGAGCGAGACCATCTCGTTGAGCCGGCCGCCCGGGGCGAGATCGGCGGCCAGGTCGTCGTTCTCGAAGACCGGCGTCTGCTGGAGGTTCGCGCCGGTCTCGGCGGAGACGTGCGACGTGGAGATGAGCGGCCAGAGATAGGTGAGCTTGGTCTTCTTCTCGGCCTCGTCCGGCTGGTACGGCAGGAAGGTCCGCTCGATGCCGAGCAGCCGCTCGTAGGGCTGGCCGACGGTGTGGCCCGACAGCGAGACGCCGAGCTGATAGACGCCCGCGTCGTCGAGACCCAGCTTCGACACCGGCACCGACAGCGTGAAGTCACGGCTGAGCCCGGCGCCCAGCTTGGGGATCTTGACCGTGTAGGCACCGCCGAGGGGAGCGGGGTCGCTGCCGTAGCGGACACCGTCCCGGTCGGCGACATCGTCGATCTCGCTCCGGCTGGTCATCCGCGGGCCGACCCGGAGGTCGACCGTGGCATTCGTCACGGACTGCCTGGTCTCGTTGGTGACCGTGCCCGTGATGGTGAGTGTGTCGCCTTCCACAGGCGCGTTCGGCGTCAGTGTGTCGACCGACACGTCCACGCCGTTGTTTCCGCTCGCGCTCTCGGCCGCCTGGGCGGCGGGCGCGGGCAGGCCCTGGAGGAGCCCGGCGAGGAGCGGGGCCGCCACGGCGAGGGAGGCCGTGCGCCGCAGCCAGCGGCGGGCAGGTGAGGGAGTGGTCCCCTGGATAGCTGCCGCCTCGGCCACGCGTCGCCCGTCCTCGTCGTTGTCAGTGGTGCCAGTGGTGAAGGAGTTTGTTGGGGGTCTCCGGTTGCTGTGTCCAGGCATGGTAACGAGGCACGCGGGGGCCAAGTGCCGGGGACTGCTCCAGGCGAAGGCGCGCACGGGAGCACGGCCGGGGCCGGGGCCCGGCGTGCCCGCCGGAAAACGAGGGCATGGCGGTGAGCCGGGGCACGTACCCTTTTCTGTTGTGCCGAACGCCAATGAAGAGACCCCCACCGCGCTGAGCCAGGTGCAGCGCCGCGCCGTCAGCGAGCTGCTGCGCGTGTCCCCCGTCGCCGACGACCTCGCCATCCGCTTCAAGGAGGCCGGGTTCAGCCTCGCGCTGGTCGGCGGCTCGGTACGGGACGCCCTCCTCGGCCGTCTCGGCAACGACCTGGACTTCACGACCGACGCCCGCCCCGAGGACGTGCTGAAGATCGTCCGTCCCTGGGCCGACGCCGTCTGGGAGGTCGGGATCGCGTTCGGCACCGTGGGCTGCCAGAAGCACGCCCGCGTCGGAGACGCTGACCAGAACTTCCAGGTGGAGATCACCACGTACCGCTCGGAGGCGTACGACCGCACCTCGCGCAAGCCCGAGGTGTCCTACGGCGACTCCATCGAGGAGGACCTGGTCCGGCGAGACTTCACCGTCAACGCCATGGCCGTGGCACTCCCCGAGAAGGAGTTCATCGACCCGCACGGCGGTCTGGAGGACCTGTCCGAGCGGGTGCTGCGCACCCCCGGCACGCCGGAGGAGTCCTTCTCCGACGACCCGCTGCGCATGATGCGGGCCGCGCGCTTTGCCGCGCAGCTGGACTTCGAGGTGGCCCCCGAGGTCGTCACCGCCATGACGGAGATGGCCGGCCGGCTGGAGATCGTCTCCGCCGAGCGCATCCGTGAGGAGTTCAACAAGCTCCTGCTGTCTGCGCACCCGCGCAAGGGTCTCGGTCTCCTCGTCGACACCGGGCTGGCCGCGTACGTCGTTCCCGAGCTTCCGGCCCTGCGCCTGGAGAGCGACGAGCACCACCGGCACAAGGACGTCTACGAGCACTCGCTCACCGTCCTCGACCAGGCGATCGCCTTGGAGGAGAACGGCCCGGACCTGGTGCTCCGGCTCGCCGCGCTGCTCCACGACATCGGCAAGCCGCGCACCCGCCGCTTCGAGAAGGACGGCCGGGTCTCGTTCCACCACCACGAGGTGGTCGGCGCGAAGATGACCAAGAAGCGCATGACCGCGCTGAAGTACTCCAACGAGATGATCAAGGACGTCTCGCGGCTGGTGGAGCTGCACCTGCGCTTCCACGGCTATGGCACGGGCGAGTGGACCGACTCCGCCGTCCGCCGCTACGTCCGCGACGCGGGGCCGCTGCTCTCCCGCCTCCACAAGCTGACCCGCTCCGACTGCACCACCCGCAACAAGCGCAAGGCAGCCGCGCTCTCCCGCGCCTACGACGGCCTGGAGGAGCGCATCGCCCGGCTCCAGGAGCAGGAGGAGCTGGACTCGATCCGTCCCGACCTCGACGGCAACCAGATTCAGGAGATCCTGGGCGTCCGTCCCGGGCCGGTCGTCGGCCGCGCCTACAAGTTCCTGCTTGAGCTGCGCCTGGAGAACGGGCCGATGGAGTACGACGACGCCGTCGCCGCGCTCAAGGAGTGGTGGGCGACCCAGGACGCCTGACGCGGACGCCGGAGCACGGCCGGTGTTTCACGGCGGGTGTTTCACGTGAAACATCGGCGGACCGGCACCGGCATGCGACACCAGCGGGGCGATGTTTCACGTGAAACGTCGCCCCGCTCGCCATAGGGCCAGCGCGATGGCCGCGTAGAGGGCGGACACCAGCAGGACGATGGCGGGGGATCGCCCGTCCGGCGGGAGCATGAGGGCCGCTACCCCGGCCGCGCCGACGAAGGCGACGTTGAAGAGCACGTCGTAGAGGGAGAAGACCCGGCCGCGATAGGCGTCGTCCACGGAGATCTGCACGACCGTGTCCGTCGCGATCTTCGCTCCCTGGGTGATCAGTCCGAGGGAGAAGGCCGCCACGAGGAACGGCGTCCGGGCGAAGGTCAGTCCCAGGGCGGGGGTCAGCACGGCGGCCGCGGCCGCGCAGAGCGTGATCCAGCCGAACGGGCCGAGCTTCCCGACCGCCGCGGGCGAGAGCACCGCAGCGGCGAAGAAGCCGGCGCCGGAGGCGGCGACGGCCAGGCCGAGCACGGCCAGGCCCTGCGCCTGCGTGGTGCTCCAGGCGTACCGGCTGAGCATGAGCACGGTGACGAACAGCGCGCCGTAACAGAAGCGCATGAGGGTGACCGCGGCGAGCGCATGGGCGGCCGGGCGGCGCTCGGCGAGGTGGCGCAACCCGTGCACCAGTCCGCGCGCGGTGGAGGACAGCGCGCTGACGAGCCGGGGCTGGACCAGCTCCGGGTCCGGCCCGAGGAGCTCGCGGGACATCCGCAGTGAGGTGAGGGCGGAGCAGAGGTAGAGGAAGGCGCCCAGGAGGACGACGGCGGCGTCGGAGTTGTCGGCGACCAGCCGCATCGCGAAGGCCAGTCCGCCGCCGAGCGTCGCGGCCAGGGTGCCGGCGGTCGGGGAGAGCGAGTTGGCGACGACCAGCCGCTCGTCGTCCACCACGCGCGGAAGCGCGGCGGAGAGTCCGGCCAGGACGAAGCGGTTGACGGCCGTGACGGAGAGGGCGGAGGCGTAGAAGAGCCAGTCGGGCGCCGAGGCCAGCATGAGCAGCGCGGTCCCGGCGGCCAGGACGGTGCGCAGCAGATTGCCGTAGAGGAAGACCTGACGCCGCTGCCAGCGGTCGAGCAGGACTCCGGCGAAGGGGCCGACGAAGGAGTAGGGGAGCAGCAGGACGGCCATGGCGGAGGCGATGGCGGCGGGGCTCGTCTCCTTCTCGGGGGAGAAGACGACATAGGTGGCCAGGGCGACCTGGTAGACGCCGTCGGCGCACTGGGAGAGCAGCCGCACCGCGAGCAGGCGGCGGAAGTTGTGCAGGCGCAGCAGGACGCGCAGATCACGCACGACGGACATGGCAGCAAGACTCACATACGACGAGGGCCCCCGGGCAGTGCCACGGGGACCCTCGTCATCGAGCCGTCGAACGGTCTGCGGGACCGTCAGGTCAGCGCTCGACCTCGCCCTTGATGAACTTCTCGACGTTGGCCAGGGCCTCGTCGTCGAAGTACTGGACCGGCGGGGACTTCATGAAGTAGCTCGACGCGGAGAGGATCGGGCCGCCGATGCCGCGGTCCTTGGCGATCTTCGCGGCGCGCAGGGCGTCGATGATGACACCCGCGGAGTTCGGGGAGTCCCACACCTCGAGCTTGTACTCCAGGTTCAGCGGGACGTCACCGAAGGCGCGGCCCTCGAGGCGGACGTACGCCCACTTGCGGTCGTCCAGCCAGGCCACGTAGTCCGAGGGGCCGATGTGGACGTTCTTCTCGCCGAGGTCCCGGTCAGGGATCTGGGAGGTGACGGCCTGCGTCTTGGAGATCTTCTTGGACTCCAGGCGCTCGCGCTCGAGCATGTTCTTGAAGTCCATGTTGCCGCCGACGTTCAGCTGCATGGTGCGCTCGAGACGGACACCGCGGTCCTCGAAGAGCTTCGCCATCACGCGGTGCGTGATGGTGGCGCCCACCTGGGACTTGATGTCGTCACCGACGATCGGGACACCGGCCTCGGTGAACTTGTCCGCCCACTCCTTGGTGCCGGCGATGAAGACCGGGAGGGCGTTGACGAAGGCGACCTTGGCGTCGATGGCGCACTGCGCGTAGAACTTCGCGGCGTCCTCGGAGCCCACGGGCAGGTAGCAGACGAGAACGTCGACCTGCTTGTCCTTGAGGACCTGGACGACGTCGACCGGGACCTCGGCGGACTCCTCGATGGTCTGGCGGTAGTACTTGCCGAGACCGTCGAGGGTGTGACCGCGCTGGACCGTGACGCCCTTGTTGGGGACGTCGCAGATCTTGATGGTGTTGTTCTCGCTGGCGCCGATGGCGTCCGACAGGTCGAGGCCGACCTTCTTCGCGTCCACGTCGAACGCGGCCACGAACTCGACGTCACCCACGTGGTAGTCGCCGAACTGGACGTGCATCAGGCCGGGCACCTTGGTCGCCGGGTCGGCGTCCTTGTAGTACTCGACGCCCTGCACCAGCGAGGCGGCGCAGTTGCCCACGCCGACGATGGCTACGCGAACCGAACCCATTTCCGGTTGCTCCCTGTGTGTCGTGGAAGCCCTGCGGTGAGCAGGGTTTCACTTGTCGGTGTCGTCGGACGGATCCGGCCGGGTACTGCCCCCGTGCCGGGGCAGGCCGCCCGTTTCTCCAGAATTTCCGTGCTGCTGAGCGGGGGCGTCGGAACGGGATCGCTGATCCCGGCCCGCCCGCTCGCTCTCGATGAGCTCGTTCAGCCAGCGCACTTCGCGCTCCACGGACTCCATTCCGTGGCGCTGCAGCTCAAGCGTGTAGTCGTCGAGGCGCTCGCGCGTCCGGTTCAGGGAGGCGCGCATCTTCTCCAGACGCTCCTCCAGCCGGCTGCGGCGGCCCTCCAGCACCCGCACCCGCACCTCGCGCTCCGTCTGGCCGAAGAAGGCGAAGCGGGCGGCGAAGTGCTCGTCCTCCCAGGCGTCCGGGCCGGTGTGGGAGAGGAGCTCCTCGAAGTGCTCCTTACCGGCGGCCGTCAACCGGTAGACGATCTTGGCGCGGCGCCCCGCGAGTGAAGCCGCCACGGCCTCCTCGGGGGCGCTGCCCGGCTCCTCGATCAACCAGCCGTTGGCGACCAGCGTCTTGAGGCAGGGGTAGAGGGTCCCGTAGCTGAACGCCCGGAAGATCCCCAGCGAGGTGTTGAGCCGCTTGCGCAGCTCGTACCCGTGCATCGGGGCCTCGCGGAGCAGGCCGAGGACGGCGAACTCGAGGATTCCTGAGCGCCTGCTCATCGCCGCCACCTCCGCTCTCGGGATTCTTCTCGTACCTCTGGGAAAACTCCTATGCCGAGTCGATGTGCCGCACTGATGTATCGACTCGATACATCCCGACGATAGAACGGCCTCACTGCCGCGACAAGTGGGGCTCGGGTGACCGGCGTCACATCGTCAATTCTCAGTAATCGACTTGCCGGATTTGTGATGAAGTCGGCACCAAGGCAGGTTTTGGCCGTGCGTAGTCTGTGCGGCATGCAGACCACCGGGAACCGAGCGATGCCGCAGGGCGTCAGTCAACCCGGTGACAGGCTGCGGCACGGCGCGACTTTGGTCCGAGCTCACGCCGTGTGCATTTCGGGGGGACCGGAACTCAACTGCCGCTTCCAGGCGTACGCGCCTGCCCGAGGAGTAGTCGTTCGATGAGCGAGCACCGTCGCAAAATGCCGCAGCAGCCGCCGAGTGGCGGCCGCGCTGCGGCCCGGCGCGCCGCCCAGCAGCCAATGGGCCGCAGGCCGGCTCCCGGCCATGACGCCGACATGGGGTCACCATCGGCCTCGTACGGGGCGCCCTCTTCCTATGGAGAGGAGCAGCGTCCTTACGGAGGACGTGCCGAAGCCCGGCGCGCGGCGCAGCGCGGCGGGCGCAGGCGCGCGCCCGAGGGCGGTGCCGGCGGCGGACGGCGTGGCGGGGGCGGCCGTGGCAGCGGTCCCGGTCGTGGCGGCGGCGGTGGCCGCGGACCCGGCAAGAAGCGGTTCATCGACTATCCGCGGTACGGCAAGTACGGCTGGCGCCGCTGGATGCCCTCGTGGAAGCTCGTGACGGGCCTGTTCCTCACGTTCTTCGGCGGCCTGATGGGCGCGGCGACGATCGCGTACGCCATGGTGGGCATCCCCGACGAGGCCATCAGCGCCAAGCAGCAGAACAACGTCTACTACTGGTCCGACGGCACGGTGATGGCCGCGAGCGGTGGCGAGGTCAACCGCCAGATCATCGACTACGCCCAGATCCCGAAGGCCATGCAGGACGCGGTGGTCTCGGCCGAGAACAAGACCTTCTGGACCGACTCCGGTGTCGATCCCATGGGTATCGCCCGCGCCGTGTGGAACATGGCCAAGGGCGGCCAGACCCAGGGCGGCTCGACCATCACCCAGCAGTACGTGAAGAACAACCGCCTCGACGACCAGTCGCAGACGGTGACCCGCAAGGTCAAGGAACTCTTCATCTCGATGCGCGTCGGCAACGAGAAGGACAAGACCGAGATCATGGCGGGGTACCTCAACACCTCGTACTACGGGCGTGGCGCCTACGGCCTCCAGGCTGCGGCCCGCGCGTACTTCGGCAAGGACGCCAGCAAGCTCGACCCCAGCCAGTGCGCCCTGCTCGCCTCCGTGCTCAAGGGCGCCACGTACTACGACCCGGCCGGCTACCCCGAGATCGACCCGGCGGCCACGGCGGCGGCGAACACCGAGCGCGCCACGAAGCGCTGGTCGTGGATCCTCGACGAGATGGTCAAGGACGGGAAGCTCAGCGCCGCCGACCGGGCCAAGTACACCGAAATGCCCAAGACGAAGGGCCGGACCCAGGGCGCGCAGCTGGGCGGTCAGATCGGCTACCTGGTGCGCACGGCCGAGGCGAACTTCCTCAACAACAACGACCGGGGCATCACGACGCAGACGCTCGCCAAGGGTGGCTTCGAGATCCACACCACCTTCGACAAGAAGAAGGTCAAGGCCCTCGAGACCGCGGTCAAGGGCGTCTACAAGGAGCACATCGACCCGAAGAAGCGACCGGACAAGGACACCCACGTCCAGTTCGGCGGTGCCTCGGTGGACGTGAAGACCGGCGCGATCGTGGCGATCTACGGCGGCACGGACGCCACCAAGCACTTCACCAACAACGCGGACCAGACCGGTGCCCAGGTCGGCTCGACCTTCAAGCCCTTCGTGCTGGCCGCCGCGATGCGCGACGGCGTCCGGGACCCCAAGGGGCCCAAGGTGCAGGGTCCTGAGACCCGCACGATCATCGACCCGGACAAGACCTACTACAACGGCACGAACAAGCTGACGATCAAGAACTACAACGGCACGACCTGGTACGACGACAAGGGCAACGAGTGGCGTCAGACCAACGACGACGACGAGAGCGTCCCGAAGGTCGACCTGCGCAAGGCCATGATGAAGTCGCTGAACTCGCCGTACGTGCAGCTCGGCATGGACATCGGCATCGACAAGGTGCGCCAGTCGGCCATCGACGCGGGGCTGCTCGAGTCCTCCCTCGTGAAGGCGGACGTGCCGTCGTTCTCGCTCGGTATCTCCTCACCGAGCGCGATCCGCATGGCCGGCGCCTACTCCACCTTCGCCAACAACGGCGAGCGGAACGACGTCTACTCCGTCACCAAGGTCCTCCAGCGCGGTGAGGTCGTCTACGAGCACAAGGCCGCGCCCAAGCGGGCGTTCAGCTCGGCCATCGCCAGCAACGTGACCGACGTGCTGAAGGACGTCGTCAGGGCCGGTACCGGAACCAACGCGAAGCTTGACGACCGCGAGGCGGCCGGCAAGACCGGTACCACCGACGACAACAACTCGGCCTGGTTCGTGGGCTACACCCCGCAGCTGTCCACCGCGATCGACATGTACCGCTTCCCCGACGACGAGAACCTCAAGGTCCGCAAGTTCGAGTCCATGAAGGGCACCGGCGGTCTCACGAAGATCCACGGTGCGTCGTTCCCGTCGCAGATCTGGCACGACTACATGACCGAGGCTCTCAAGAACACCGACCCGGAGAGCTTCCCGCCGCCGGAGAGCCTGGACAACGCCGAGGGCGTCTGGCGTGGCGTGGTCAGCCCGACCCCGACGCCGACCGACACCCCGTCCCAGACGCCGTCCGCCACCCCGTCGACCGAGTCGCCGACGGCGGACCCGACCAAGACGGCGAAGCCCGGCAAGACCTGTAGCGTCTGGGACTGGCCGTGCGACACGAACGGCGGAACCAGCAACGGCGGCGGTGCCAACGGCGGCACCACCGGCGGGTCCACCAGCCCGACCCCGTCGGGAACCGGCACCGCCACCATCGATCCCACCAGCGGCACCGGGAAACCGAACGGCGGCACCTGGGGCGGCATCGGCTGAGCCCGCCCACCGCCTGACGGCATCCCGCCGCACCGGCGCCTTCGAGGGCCGCCGCACCCGGTCCGTACCCCGTGTACGGAACCGGGCGCGGCGGCCCTCGGCGTTTTCCGGTGCTCGTACGGCAGGATGTCCCCCATGCCGAGCCTCCAGAAGACGAGCCCTCCGCAGGACCCGGTGGTCCGCCCCACCCGCACGGACGACGTGGCGGCCAAGGGCAGCGAGCTGATCGGCGGGCCGATGGGACGCCGGGCGCTGCTCGGCGCCGGGCAGCTCACCCCGGTCCGGGTCGTCGCCCTGGTGGCACTCGGGATGTTCGCGCTCGGCATGGTGCAGAAGCTGCCCTGCTACAACTGGGCCTGGTTCCGGGGCTCCACCTCCCAGTACACCCACGCCTGCTACTCCGACATCCCGCACCTGTTCACCGGGCGCGGCTTCGCGGACGGGCTGGTCCCGTACTTCGACCGGATCGGCGGCGACATACCGTTTCTGGAGTACCCGGTACTGACCGGCCTGTTCATGCAGGTCGCCGCCTGGCTGACGCCCGGCGGCGCCGACCTGACCGAGCGGCAGCAGGCGTACTGGCTGGTCAACGCCGGCCTGCTGATGGTCTGCACGGCCGTCCTCGCCGTCTGTGTGGCCCGGACGCACCGCCGGCGCCCCTGGGACGGCCTTCTCGTGGCGCTCGCGCCCGCCCTGGCGCTCACCGCCACGATCAACTGGGATCTGCTGGCCGTCGCCCTCACGGCGGCCGCGTTGCTGCTGTGGTCGCGGAGCCGCCCGCTCGGCTTCGGCGTCCTCCTCGGCCTCGCGACGGCCGCCAAGTTCTACCCGGTACTGCTGCTCGTGCCCGTGTTCCTGCTGTGCTGGCGGGCCGGGAAGTGGCGGGCCTTCGGCGCGGCGGTGCTCGGCGCGGCGGGGGCGTGGCTGGTGGTGAACCTGCCGGTGATGCTGCTCGCTCCGGCGGGCTGGAAGCAGTTCTACGTCTTCAGCACCGAGCGGAACGTCGACTTCGGCTCCGTGTGGCTGCTCATCAGCCAGACGACGGGGGCGGTGATCCGCCCCGAGACGGCCAACTACTGGGCGCTGTTCCTGATGATGCTCGCGGCCCTGGGGCTGGCCTATCTTGCCTTCACCGCGCCCCGCCGGCCCCGGCTCGCCCAGCTGGCCTTCCTGATCGTGGCCGCGTTCGTCCTCACCAACAAGGTCTACTCGCCGCAGTACGTGCTGTGGCTCATCCCGCTGGCGGTGCTGGCCAGGCCGCGCTGGCGGGACTTCCTGGTGTGGCAGGGGTGCGAGGTCATGTACTTCCTCGCCATCTGGTTCTACCTGGCGTACACCAGCAGCGGCAACAAGCAGGGTCTGCCGACCGACGGCTATCAGTTCGCGATCGTCCTGCACGTGCTCGGCACGCTCTACCTGTGCGCGCTGGTCGTCCGCGACATCCTGGTGCCCGACCGGGACGGGGTGCGTCGGGACGGCTCGGACGACCCCTCGGGCGGCGTCCTGGACGGCGCCGAGGACGTCTTCGTGCTCGGCAGGGCGGCGCACCCGGCGCGGCACGCGGCGCCGCTGGCGGAGGGGCCGCGCGTGGAGTGGGGTTTGCCCCGCGAGTGACCTCAGGAACGAGCGGCGGCCCCCGGGATGTCCCCGGGGGCCGCTCGCGCGTTCAGGTGCCCGTGTCGGACGCCGGCCGGCTCAGCGCTCGACGAGCCGGTCGTACTGGGTGGTGGTGTGCCGCAGATGGGCCACCAGCTCGTCGCCCACGCGGGGCTCCTGGGCGTCGGCCGGCACGAACAGGATGGACACCTGCATGTGCGGCGGCTCGGCGAACCAGCGCTGCTTGCCCGCCCAGACGAACGGCGACAGGTTGCGGTTGACGGTGGCGAGACCCGCGCGGGCCACGCCCTTGGCGCGCGGCATCACGCCGTGCATCGCCTTGGGGGCCTCCAGGCCGACGCCGTGCGAGGTGCCGCCGGCGACCACCACGAGCCAGCCGTCGGAGGCGGCCTTCTGCTGGCGGTAGCCGAAGCGGTCGCCCTTGGCGACGCGGGTGACGTCGAGGACCGCGCCGCGGTACTCGGTCGCCTCGTGGTCGCCCAGCCACAGCCGGGTGCCGATGCGGGCGCGGAACCGGGTCTGCGGGAACTGCTGCTGCAGCCGGGCCTGCTCCTCGGCGCGCAGATGGCTGACGAACATGGTGTGCAGCGGCAGCCGGGCGGCCCGCAGCCGGTCCATCCAGGCGATGACCTCCTCGACGGCGTCCGTGCCGTCCGGGCGGTCGAGCGGCAGGTGCAGGGCGAAGCCCTCCAGGCGCACGTCCTCGATGGCCGCGTGCAGCTGGGGCAGCTCCTCCTCGTGGACGCCGTGCCGCTTCATCGAGCTCATGCACTCGATGACGACCCGGGCGCCCACCAGGGCCCGCACGCCGTCCACGGACGACACGGAGCGGATCACCCGGTCCGGCAGCGGCACCGGTTCCTCGCCCCGCCGGAACGGGGTGAGGACGAGCAGGTCGCCGCTGAACCAGTCCTTGATCTTGGCGGCCTCGTACGTGGTGCCCACCGCGAGCATGTCGGCGCCGAAGCGGCCGGCCTCGTCCGAGAGCCGCTCGTGACCGAAGCCGTAGCCGTTGCCCTTGCAGACCGGGATGAGCCCCGGGAACTGGTCGATGACGGTCTTCTGGTGCGCCCGCCAGCGAGCGGTGTCGACGTAGAGGGAGAGCGCCATGGCCGGCCCGGGACCTTTCTGGTGGCTGCGGTGGGTCAAAAGTGTGTACGAGGCTGGGTAACGAGACTACGCAAGCCTCGTCGCGTCGTCAGCCAGGCGACGGGTGCGTCAGCGGCGCGACATGTAGATGTCCAGGGCCTTGTGCAGGAGCTTGTTGAGCGGGAAGTCCCACTCGCCCACGTACTCCACGGCCTCGCCACCGGTGCCGACCTTGAACTGGATCAGGCCGAAGAGGTGGTCGGTCTCGTCCAGCGAGTCAGAGATGCCCCGCAGGTCGTAGACGGTGGCGCCCATCGCGTAGGCGTCGCGCAGCATCCGCCACTGCATGGCGTTCGACGGGCGGACCTCGCGGCCGATGTTGTCGGAGGCGCCGTACGAGTACCAGACGTGGCCGCCGACGACGAGCATGGTGGCCGCGGAGAGGTTCACGCCGTTGTGACGGGCGAAGTAGAGCCGCATGCGGTTGGGGTCCTCGTTGTTGAGGACGGTCCACATGCGCTGGAAGTACGACAGCGGGCGCGGCCGGAACTTGTCGCGGACGGCCGTGATCTCGTACAGCCGCTGCCACTCGGCGAGGTCCTCGTAGCCGCCCTGCACGACCTCGACGCCGGCCTTCTCGGCCTTCTTGATGTTGCGGCGCCACAGCTGGTTGAAGCCCTTGAGGACCTCGTCCAGCGAGCGGCCCGCGAGCGGCACCTGGAAGACGTAGCGGGGCTGGACGTCACCGAAGCCGGCGCCGCCGTCCTCGCCCTGCTGCCAGCCCATCTTGCGCAGCCGGTCGGCCACCTCGAAGGCGCGCGGTTCGATGTGGGTGGCCTCGACGTCGCGCAGGCGCTTGACGTCCGGGTCCTGGATGCCGGACTTGATCGCGGCCGCGTCCCAGCGGCGGATGACGACCGGCGGGCCCATCTTCACGGAGAACGCGCCCTGGTTCTTGAGGTGCGCGAGCATCGGCTGCAGCCAGTCGTCCAGGTTCGGCGCGTACCAGTTGATGACCGGGCCCTCGGGCAGATAGGCGAGGTAGCGCTTGATCTTCGGCAGCTGGCGGTAGAGCACCAGGCCGGCGCCGACGAGTTCGCCGGACTTGTCGAACCAGCCGAGGTTCTCCGAGCGCCACTCGGTCTTCACGTCAGCCCACGCCGGGACCTGGCAGTGGCTCGCCGAGGGCTGGCTCTGGATGAACGCCAGATGCTGCTCGCGGCTGATGGTCCTCAGGGTCAGGCTCATGTCGGGGCGCTCCTCGGCAGGTGTGTCCCCATCGGTCAGGGGCTCCGGCTCTCGCGCCGAAGCCTACTGCGACCTTGGAGCGCCCCGAATGGCCACGTCTAGCTGATCACTCCGCCGAAGAGGCCGCCGTGGGCCATCCCGAGGTAGAAGCCCACCGCGGAGGCGCCCAGTCCGATGACCAGGAGGAAGCGCTCGCGGGTCGTGACGGAGATGAACTGGCCGTAGGCGCCGGTGAGGATGCCGATCAGCCCGGTCCAGGAGGCCAGCAGGTGCAGGTTGTCGAAGAAGCCCGTGACGAAGGCGAGGACGCCCAGCGCCAGGGTCACGGCCATCAGGGTGTCCTGGAGCGGATGGGGCTTTCCGTCGGTGGCGAAGAGGGAGTGTCCGGGATCGGGTCGCATTGCCTGTGCCATGTGGCACCTCCTGGCGTGGCTGCCGGACGGCGGCGTCAGTGACGCCGCCGACATCCGTTGTGTACAGATTGCGTCCCCTCACCACCGGATTTCAACCGCAGGGCGATGTGCAGGTACTCTGTACGGTCTGCACCGGTGTCTGCCCAGGTCCGTCCAGGACCCGCGGTCGTCGACACCGTTGCTTACGCATCACGACCCTCCTGCCACGGAACGACCGTGGCCGCTGAGTCCAAAGGAGGTGGGTTCCACATGCGTCACTACGAGGTGATGGTCATCCTCGACCCCGATCTCGAGGAGCGCGCTGTCTCCCCGCTGATCGAGAACTTCCTCTCCGTCGTCCGTGAGGGCAACGGAAAGGTCGAGAAGGTCGACACCTGGGGCCGTCGTCGTCTCGCCTACGAGATCAAGAAGAAGCCCGAGGGCATCTACTCGGTCATCGACCTGCAGGCCGAGCCTGCGGTCGTCAAGGAGCTCGACCGCCAGATGAACCTGAACGAGTCGGTCCTCCGGACCAAGGTCCTCCGCCCCGAGACCCACTGAGCTTCTGCTCAAAGGTTCTCGGGTCCGAGTAGCAGTAAGCAGCCGTAAGCAATCCCGCCGAGAGGTTCACCCATGGCAGGCGAGACCGTCATCACGGTCGTCGGCAACCTTGTCGAAGACCCCGAGCTGCGCTTCACCCCGTCCGGTGCGGCGGTCGCGAAGTTCCGCATCGCGTCCACTCCCCGCACCTTCGACCGTCAGACCAACGAGTGGAAGGACGGCGAGAGCCTGTTCCTGACCTGCTCGGTCTGGCGTCAGGCGGCGGAGAACGTCGCTGAGTCCCTTCAGAAGGGCATGCGCGTCGTCGTGCAGGGCCGTCTGAAGCAGCGGTCCTACGAGGACCGCGAGGGCGTCAAGCGCACGGTCTACGAGCTGGACGTCGAGGAAGTCGGTCCCAGCCTGCGCAACGCCACGGCCAAGGTCACCCGTACCACCGGTCGCGGTGGTCAGGGCGGCTACGGCGGCGGCGGTCAGCAGGGTGGCGGCGGCGGTGGCTGGGGTGGCAACTCCGGCGGCGGCCAGCAGGGTGGCGGAGCTCCCTCCGACGACCCCTGGGCCTCCAGCGCTCCGTCCGGCGGCCAGCAGGGCGGCGGCGGTGGCTGGGGTGGCAACTCCGGCGGCGGCTACTCGGACGAGCCTCCCTTCTAGGGCCTGCGCCCCGGAAGCAGCTCGTACCCAAAACTTCTTGATCACACAGGAGAAACACCATGGCGAAGCCGCCTGTGCGCAAGCCTAAGAAGAAGGTCTGCGCGTTCTGCAAGGACAAGGTCGCGTACGTCGACTACAAGGACACGAACATGCTGCGGAAGTTCATCTCCGACCGCGGCAAGATCCGTGCCCGTCGCGTGACCGGCAACTGCACGCAGCACCAGCGTGACGTCGCCACGGCCGTCAAGAACAGCCGTGAGATGGCGCTGCTGCCCTACACGTCCACCGCGCGCTAAGGGAAGGGTGACCGAAAAATGAAGATCATCCTCACCCACGAGGTCTCCGGCCTCGGCACTGCCGGCGACGTCGTTGACGTCAAGGACGGCTACGCTCGCAACTACCTGGTCCCGCGCGGTTTCGCGATCCGCTGGACCAAGGGTGGCGAGAAGGACGTGGCGCAGATCCGCCGCGCCCGCAAGATCCACGAGATCGCGACCATCGAGCAGGCCAACGAGGTCAAGGCCAAGCTCGAGGGCACGAAGGTCCGTCTGGCCGTTCGCTCCGGCGAGGCCGGCCGTCTCTTCGGTTCCGTGACCCAGGCCGACGTCGCCGCCGCGATCAAGACCGCGGGTGGCCCGGACGTCGACAAGCGTCGCGTCGAGCTCGGCTCGCCGATCAAGACCCTGGGCTCGCACCAGGTGTCCGTGCGTCTGCACGCCGAGGTTGTCGCGAAGCTCGGCGTCGAGGTCGTCGCCGCGTAACGCTGATCTCAGCAGCAAGAAGGGCCGCACCCCTCGGGTGCGGCCCTTCCGCTGTTTCACGTGAAACATCTCCGTCGTTTCACGTGAAACGGTGCAGAACGGTCAGCGGGTGGCACCGGTGACCAGCCAGCGGCCCGAGCGGGTGCGCCACCACAGCGTCGCCATCCGGACGATCATCATCACGGCCATCGCTCCCCACAGCGCGGTCAGCCCGCCGCCGAGGCTGGGGACGAGCAGGGCGATCGGAGCGAAGACGGCCAGGGTGAGCAGCATGGCCCAGGCGAGGTAGGGGCCGTCGCCCGCGCCCATGAGGACGCCGTCGAGCACGAAGACCACGCCGGAGATCGGCTGGGAGAGCGCGACGACCAGAAGGGCCGGGAGCAGGACGTCACGCACCGCCGAGTCGTCGGTGAAGAGCGGCACGAAGAGCGGGCGGGTGAGGATCAGCAGCGCGCCGAGGCCGATACCGCAGACCACGCCCCACTGGACCATGCGACGGCAGACCTGGCGGGCGCCGTCCGCGTCCTCGGCGCCGAGATAGCGTCCGATGATGGCCTGTCCGGCGATGGCGATCGCGTCGAGGGCGAAGGCCATCAGGCTCCAGAGCGACAGGATGATCTGGTGCGCGGCGACGTCGGCGTCCCCGAGCCGGGCGGCGACGGCGGTGGCGATCATCAGGATGGCCCGCAGCGAGAGCGTACGGACCAGGAGCGGGGCGCCGGCCTGGGCGCAGGCCCGGATGCCGGCGGCGTCGGGGCGCAGGGAGGCGCCGTGCTTCCGTGCGCCGCGGACGACCACGTACAGATAGGCGACTGCCATGGCGAGCTGGGCGATGACGGTGCCCCAGGCGGATCCGGCGATGCCGAGTCCGGCGCCGTAGACGAGGCCGAGGTTGAGGGCGGCGTTGGCGGCGAAGCCGGCGATGGCGACGTAGAGCGGGGTGCGGGTGTCCTGGAGGCCGCGCAGTACGCCGGTGGCTGCGAGCACGACGAGCATGGCGGGGATGCCGAGGATGGAGATCCGCAGATAGGTGACGGCGTAGGGGGCGGCGGTGTCGGAGGCGCCGAAGAGGTCGACGAGCAAGGGCGCGGTGGGCAGGGTGAGGGCGACCACGGCGGCACCGAGGATCAGGGCGAGCCAGATGCCGTCGATGCCCTGGCGGATGGCGGCCTGGAGGTCGCCCGCGCCGACGCGGCGGGCGACGGCCGCGGTCGTGGCGTAGGCGAGGAAGATGAACACGCTCACCGCGGTGGAGAGCAGGGCCGAGGCGATGGCGAGTCCGGCGAGCTGGGGGGTGCCGAGGTGGCCGACGATGGCGCTGTCGGCCATGAGGAAGAGGGGCTCGGCGACGAGTGCGCCGAAGGCCGGGACGGCGAGTGAGAGGATCTCGCGGTCGTGTCGCCGCCGGGCGGTCTTGAGGGTCGCGGGAGCCTGATGCATGCGCTTAATCCAACCATCCACAGGTAAGAGATGCAATGCCTCTAGGGTCCTTACATTCTGTGCGACAGCGCCTTCGCGTGTGCGCCGTTTGTTCTGATCTTGGGCCGGGTGTGGAAGTTTTTCTCCCCCACAGCCCGTGGATGGAAAAAGGCCAGGTCAGCGGCGTTAGGCGAGCTGGGTTATGAGTTTGTCCACATGGCTGTCCCCCGATCCGTGCACAGGTTCCGGGGAGTTCTCCACAGCATCTGGGCCTTCACCCACAGGCCCTGTGGATAACCAGATTGGCTGACGGTGCCCGCGGGCCTACCGTGGTCCGGCGCCAGACGCGCGAGAGTGGCACCGTTGTCCGCGGAGCGGACGGGAGGAGGTGGCTTGGTGAGCATGCCCGAGCCCATGGACGATCCCTGGGCCGAGAGCGGACCGAGCGACCGGCTGCCCGTACGCACCCGAGGTGGTGGCGAGGGCCGTGGTCGTGGCCGCGGCCGCGAGGACCAGCACGAGCGCGGCAGCGAGGGCGGCTGGGACAGCGGCGTGTCCGCGTTCGAGCGTGTTCCCCCGCAGGACCTGGACGCCGAGCAGTCCGTCCTCGGCGGCATGCTGCTCTCCAAGGACGCCATCGCCGACGTCGTCGAGATCATCAAGGGCCACGACTTCTACAAGCCGGCCCACGAGACCGTCTACGCGGCGATCCTCGACCTCTACGCGAAGGGCGAGCCCGCCGACCCCATCACGGTCGGCGCCGAGCTCACCAAGCGCGGCGAGATCACCCGGGTCGGCGGCGCCTCCTATCTGCACACGCTCGTCCAGTCGGTGCCGACCGCCGCCAACGCCTCGTACTACGCGGAGATCGTCCACGAGCGGGCCGTGCTGCGCCGTCTCGTGGAGGCCGGCACGAAGATCACGCAGATGGGATACGCGGCCGACGGCGACGTCGACGACATCGTCAACCGGGCACAGGCGGAGATCTACCAGGTCACCGAGCAGCGCACCACCGAGGACTACCTGCCGCTCGGCGACATCATGGAGGGCGCGCTCGACGAGATCGAGGCGATCGGCTCCCGCAGCGGCGAGATGACCGGTGTGCCCACCGGCTTCACCGACCTGGACGCGCTCACCAACGGCCTGCACCCGGGCCAGATGATCATCATCGCGGCCCGTCCCGCCATGGGTAAGTCCACGCTCGCGCTGGACTTCGCCCGGGCCGCCTCCATCAAGCACAACCTGCCCAGCGTCATCTTCTCCCTCGAAATGGGCCGCAACGAGATCGCGATGCGTCTGCTCTCGGCCGAGGCCAGGGTGGCGCTGCACCACATGCGCTCCGGCACCATGACCGACGAGGACTGGACCCGGCTCGCCCGCCGGATGCCGGACGTCTCGCAGGCCCCGCTCTACATCGACGACTCGCCGAACCTGTCGATGATGGAGATCCGCGCCAAGTGCCGCCGTCTCAAGCAGCGCAGCGGCATCAAGCTCGTCATCATCGACTACCTGCAGCTGATGCAGGCCGGCGGCTCCAAGCGCGCCGAGAGCCGCCAGCAGGAGGTCTCGGAGATGTCGCGAAACCTCAAGCTCCTCGCCAAGGAGCTGGAGCTCCCGGTGATCGCGCTCTCCCAGCTGAACCGAGGTCCCGAGCAGCGCACGGACAAGAAGCCGATGGTCTCCGACCTCCGTGAGTCCGGCTCGATCGAGCAGGACGCCGACATGGTCATCCTGCTGCACCGCGAGGACGCCTACGAGAAGGAGTCCCCGCGCGCGGGCGAGGCCGACATCATCGTCGGCAAGCACCGTAACGGTCCGACGGCGACGATCACCGTGGCCTTCCAGGGCCACTACTCGCGCTTCGTGGACATGGCACAAACCTGATCGAGTTCGGAGGGGCCGCGCGGCATGATCGTCGCATGACCTCATCCTTCGAAGCCCTGCTGCCCAGCACCGAACGCGCCCTGCTGCACCGCATCGCCGTCGCCCAGACCGAGGGCCGCTCGCCCTCGTTCGCCGGTGGCGTGGTGCGGGACGGGAAGACGGTCTGGTTCGGGTCGCGTACCTGTGTCGACGGGCACGCGCCCGACGACCGGACGCAGTTCCGGATCGGCTCGATCACCAAGGTGTTCACCGCGGTCCTGGTGATGCGGCTGCGGGACGAAGGGCTGATCGGCCTGGACGACCCGCTGGAGAAGCATCTGCCCGGCACTGGCGTGGGCGAGGTGACGATCGCTCAGCTCCTCGGCCACAGCTCGGGTCTCGCCGCCGAGACGCCCGCGCCGTGGTGGGAGCGGACGCCGGGGACGACCAGGCCGGAGCTGGCCGACGTGCTGGGGGAGCGGCCGTCGGTTCATCCGGCCGGGCGGCTCTTCCACTACTCCAACCCCGGCTACACGCTGCTCGGTTCGCTCGTCGAGGCCGTCCGCGGGGTGCCCTGGGAGGAGGCGCTGCGCACCGAGATCCTGGAGCCGCTGGGCCTCGGCCGGACGACGGTCCAGGCGGTCGCCCCGGCCGCCGGCGGCTGGGCGGTGCACCCGTGGGCCGATGTGATGATGCCGGAGCCGGCCGAGGACCTGGGGATCATGGCTCCCGCCGGGCAGCTGTGGTCGACCGTGGGCGACCTGTGCCGGTTCGCCGCGTTCCTGGCCGAGGGCGACGACCGGGTGCTCTCCCGGGCGTCCGTCGAGGAGATGCGGGTGCCGTCGGTGCCGCCGGCGGCCGGAGACCCGGACGGGGGCTACGGCCTCGGGCTCCAGCTGCTGCGCAGGGACGGCCGCACGCTCGTCGGCCACACGGGCTCGCTCCCGGGCTTCGTCGCCACGCTGTGGGTGAGCGTCGAGGACGGCCTGGCCGCGGTGTGCCTCGCCAACGCCACCTCCGGCCCCCTGCCGTCCGTCGTGGCCGCCGATCTCGTACGGATCGTGGCGGAGGCCGAGCCGCGCCTTCCGGAGCCCTGGCGGCCCCTTCCCGAGGCCGAGGTCGACACGGAGCTGCTCGCGCTCACCGGGCCCTGGTACTGGGGGACATACGCGTACGGGCTGCGGGTCGGCGCCGGGCGTGGAGTGACCCTGGAGCCGCTGAGGGGCGTCGGGCGTCGGGCGAGCTTCCGGCCGCTGCCCGAGGGCGGCTGGATCGGTCTCGACGGCTACTACCAGGGCGAGACGCTGCGCGTGGTGCGGCGCCCGGACGGCTCGGTGAGCCATCTCGACCTCGGCTCCTTCGTCTTCACCCGGGAGCCGTACGAGCAGGGGGACGCCGTGCCGGGCGGTGTGGACGAGGCCGGCTGGCGCGGTCTCTGACGGCCCCACGGGCCGGCAGGACGGCGAAGCGCGCTGTTTCACGTGAAACAGCGCGCCCGTGGAGTCCTGGTCAGAGGCTCAGCTTGAAGCCGAGATGAGAGGGCTCGAAGCCGAGCCGCTCGTAGAAGCGGTGGGCGTCGGTGCGGGTGACGTCCGAGGTCAGCTGGACAAGGCCGCAGCCCTGCGTCCGGGACTCCTCGACGGCCCACTCGATGAGCTGGGTGCCGAGGCCGCTGCCGCGCTCCTCCGCGTGGATGCGGACACCCTCGATGATCGAGCGGGTCATGCCCCGGCGGGAGAGCCCGGGGATGATCGTGAGCTGGAGCGTGCCGACGACCCTTCCCGCACGCACCGCCACGACGACATGCTGATGGGGATCCCCGTCGAGCCGGTCGAACGCGGCGGTGTACGGGGTGAGGTCGTCGGGCGACTCGCGCAGGGCGCCCAGCGGGTCGTCGGCGAGCATCGCCACGACGGCGGGGAGGTCGCCGCGCTCCGCGGGCCGGATCGTCAGATCACTCATGCGGGGACGCCCAGGTCCTCGACGACGCGGACCAACGGCGCCAGCTCGGGGTTCCTGGCGGCCTCGTCGAGGGCCTCGCGCAGCGCCTTGTCGTTGGTGGGGCGGGCCTCGGCGAGCAGCTGCAGACCGGCCTCCGTGACGTCGGTGTAGATGCCGCGCCGGTCGGTGGCGCAGAGATACCGGGTGAGCAGACCGCGGTCCTCCAGGCGGGTGACGAGCCGCGTGGTCGCGCTCTGGCTGAGCACCACCGCGTCGGCGACCTGCTTCATCTGGAGGTGGCCGCCGGGGCCGTCGTGCTGGCGGCTGAGCACGTCGAGCAGCGAGTATTCGCGGACACTCAGACCGTGCTGGGACTCCAGGGCGCGCTCGACGTGCGACTCGATCCTGCCGTGCAGCAGGGAGAGGGCGCACCAGCCCTGGGCGAGGGCCGTCAGGGCGGGGTCCGTCGCGGTCATGGGTCTCTCCTCGCTTCCTCGGTTCTCCTCGGTGCGGAGCGGTGCCTACCAGCGTAGTCGAAGAGGCGCAAAAGTCCGCGTGTGCAATTAATTGCCCCGGCGGTCCGGCCCAGGCGTCACGGTCACCCCGCCGCGACGGTCAGCGGGGCGAAGCGGCGGCTTCCGTCGCCGGGCAGGCCGGGGGCCGATCGGACCATGAGGGCCGTGGTGAAGGTCCGGCCCACGCCGTTCGCCTGGAGCCAGGTCAGCAGGGTGGTGTGCCCCGAGTCGACGTCCGTGCGCAGCGGGCGGTCGGTGGCGTCGGCCAGGGAGGTCACCAGGTGCTGGGCGGTCGCCGGATCGCGCGCGATCAGCGGGCCGACGACATGGGTGTCCATGTTGGGCCAGATGGCGGCGAAGCCGGTGAGCTCGCCGTCCCGCTCCGCCACCCGCAGTTGGTCGGCGAAGGCCGGCAGCCGGGTGATGAGGTGGGTGCGGTCGGCGCCGAAGATCTCGCGGTCGAGGCGCAGGATCGCCTGGAGGTCCTCCGCGGTCGCGGGCCGGACCGTGGTGCCGGCCGGGGCCTCGGAAGCCGGCTCGGCGAAGCTGAAGCGGCCCTTGAGCAGCTCCGACTTGCCGATCTCGGCGAAGCCCAGCTGCTCGTAGAGCGGCTGCCCGTTGGGCGTGGCGTACAACGTGAGCGGGGTGCCGTCGTACTCGGCGAGCACGTGCTGCATCAGCCGGCGCCCCACGCCCCGGCGGGCGTACCGTTCGGCGACCAAGACCATGCCGATCGCGGCCAGCTCAGGCCCGTACGAGGTGACGACGCAGGCCGTCACCAGCCCCTTGCCGTCGGGGTCGTCGATGCCGTAGCCGGTGCCCGCGGCGAGTAGCAGGCCCCACTTGTACTCCTCCCGGTCCCATCCCCGGTCCTCGGAGAGATCGGCACAGGCGAGGAGATCGTCCGAGGTGAGGCGCCGGATGGGGAGCTGGTCGAGCGAGGTCTGCGAGATCGGCATGACGGCCAGGCTGTCCGACGTCTTGACGAGACGTCCACCGGTTTTACGGGAAGCGACCGGGGCCGTGCCGGAGCGGGGCTGACCTCGGGTTGTTTCACGTGAAACACCGCCCGCCCGTGGCAGAGCCGCCACGCCGTCGCGCGGCTCGTACTAGCCTCGGCACACGTGGCTGACCTGACCGATGCCCGCGACGGGCGCAGACTGCATCTCTTCGATCTCGACGGCACGCTGATCCGCGGCTCGGCGGCCGCGGTGGAGATCTCCCGGCAGCTCGGGCTGAGCGAGGAGATCGAGCAGCTGGAGCAGGACTTCCTGCTGCGCGGGATGACGCCCGACGAATTCGCCGTGCAGGCCCATGCGCTGTGGGCCGAGCTCACCCCGGAGCAGGTGACGGCGGCTTTCGAGGGAGCGCCCTGGCTGACCGGCATCCGGGAGGTGTGGGCTGAGATCCGGGCCGGCGGCGGCCACTGCGCGGTCATCTCCCTCTCGCCCGACTTCTTCGTCGAACGGCTCCTGGACTGGGGCCTGGACGCGGCCCACGGCTCCCGCTGGCCCTCCGTCCCCTTCACCGAGCCGATCCACCGTCCCGGCATCCTCAACGCCTCGGCGAAGGTGCGGATCGCCCGGGAACTCTGCGAGCGCTTCGAGCTCGATCTGGTCGACTGCGTGGCGTACGGCGACTCGATGTCGGACGCCGACCTCTTCGCGATCGTCCCGGAGAGCGTGGCCGTAAACGCGGACCACCATCTGGTCGGCCTGGCGACGCACCGCTATGGCGGAGCCGATCTGCGCGAGGCCTACGCACTGGTCCGAAACAGCGCAGCCTAGCCCTCCGCGGGCGCCGATTGACCGGAATTCCCACTTTCTGTCCGGAGCGACCTCAGGACTGCCATCCTGCGAGCACGGAGGCCGATTGCGGGGAGGCAAGGACATGAAGGAAGCTCCGGCCGCGGCCACGAACGCGCCGCTGCCCCCGATAACGGCGCCACCGGCCGGGGCGGAGGCGGCACCGGACGGACCACCGGCACTCGCCGGACCACTGGCACTCGACGGGCGGCCACCGGAATCCGACGGGCCACCCGCTCCCGACCGGTCGTCGGGACCGCCGGCCGCCGCTCCGGCGGCGGGTCCCTCGCCCGACGCGGTCCTGGTCCGGCGCACCCTGAGCGAGATCGCCCCAATGGCCGACCGGGTGACCTCGTACTTCTACGCCCTGCTGTTCATCGGCAGCCCCGGACTGCGCGAGATGTTCCCGGCGGCCATGGACACCCAGCGCGACCGGCTGCTCAAGGCGCTGCTGACGGCGGCCGAGCACCTCGACAACACCCGGGTCCTGACCGAGTACCTGCAGAACCTGGGCCGCGGACACCGCAAGTACGGCACTCGGCCGGAGCACTACCCGGCCGTCGGCGAGGCGCTGATCGGCGCCCTCGCCCGGTACGCCGACAGCGTCTGGGACGCCGAGACCGAGGCGGCCTGGGTCCGTACGTACACGACCATCTCGCAGATCATGATCGACGCCGCCGCCGAGAACGAGACGGAGGCACCGGCCTGGTGGCAGGCAGAGGTGGTCAGCCACGATCTGCGCACCCCGGACATCGCCGTGGTCACGCTCCGGCCCGACCAGCCGTACCCGTTCCTCGCCGGGCAGTACACGACCCTGGAGACACCGTGGTGGCCGCGGATATGGCGCCACTACTCCTTCGCCTCTGCGCCCCGGCCGGACGGGCTGCTCTCGCTCCATGTGAAGGCCGTGCCGGCGGGCTGGGTGTCCAACGCCCTCGTCCATCGCGCCCGGCCCGGGGACGTGCTGCGACTCGGCCCGCCCGCCGGTTCGATGACGGTCGACCACTCGACCGACAACGGGCTGCTGTGTCTGGGCGGCGGGACCGGTATCGCGCCGATCAAGGCGCTGGTCGAGGACGTCGCCGAGCACGGCGACCGGCGTCCCGTCGAGGTGTTCTACGGCGCCCGCAACGGCCACGACCTCTACGACATCGACACGATGCTGCGGCTCCAGCAGACCTTCCCCTGGCTCTCCGTCCGCCCGGTCACCGAGGACCAGGGACGACTGCCGGACGCCGTGTGCCGGTACGGGCCCTGGGCCGAGTACGACGCCTATCTGTCGGGGCCGCTCGGCATGATCCGCAGCGGGGTCGACGCCCTGAAGGGCGCCGGCATCCCCACCGACCGGATCCGCCACGACTACCTGGCGGAGCTGGTCACCTCGGCCTGAACCGGAGACAGTCTGAAGAAACGTGCCGTCAGCCCAGGTCGGGCGCGTGCATCGCGCGGACGCCCTCGATGTTGCCGTCCAGGTAGTGGCGCAGCGAGAGCGGGACGAGGTGGACGGCGGCGATCCCGACCCGGGTGAACGGCACCCGGACGATCTCGTACTCGCCCGTCGGCTCGTCGACCTCGGGGCCGTGCCGTTGCGCGGTGTCCATGGACTCGAGGCGGCAGACGAAGAAATGCTGCACCTTCACCCCGGAGACGCCGCCGTCGACGATGTGCTCGACGGTGTCGACGAAGCAGGGGACCACATCGGTGATCTTGGCGCCGAGTTCCTCGTGGACCTCGCGGTGCAGGGCCTCGACGACCGTCGAGTCGGAGGGCTCGACCCCGCCGCCGGGCGTCACCCAGTAGGGATCCACTCCCGGCTTGGTGCGCTTGATGAGGATCAGGTCGTTCCCGTCGAGCAGGATGGCGCGTGCGGTGCGCTTGACCACTGGTCGTTCGGTCATGGAAGGAAAATGGCCCGTCCTCGCTGTCCTGAAACGCATGCTGTCCCGAAACACGCGGCGCTCCCGTCGCTCACCACTCCCCCGCGGCCCGCAGCAGCCGCTCATGGGCCCGCGCGAGGTGCGGCAGGGCGAGGGTGCCGGTGCGGACGACGAGGAAGTACGTGCGCAGCGGCGGCACGGGCGGATCGAGCAGCGCCACCAGACGGCCCCGGGCCAGCTCCGGCTCGCACAGATAGCGCGGCAGCACGGCGAGACCGGCACCGGAGGCGGCGGACTCCAGGACGGCCCGCAGGTCCGGGACGATCACGGTCGCGGTCGCGGCCGGCTTGGTCTCGAAGACGGCCGTCCAGTAACGGGAGACGAAGGGCAGCGACTCGTGCACCTCGACCACCGGCAGCTGCTCCAGGACGAGCGCGCCCTCGCCGAGCAGCACGTCGGGGGAGAGCCGGGCGGCCCAGCGCGGGGCGGCGACCAGGACGTGCTCCTCGTCGCAGAGCGGGGTGGCCGAGAGGAGACCGCCGCGGGGCCGGGCGGTGGCGACGGCCAGGTCGTGGTGGCCGGCGGCGAGCCCGTCCAGGGTCTCCTGCGCGTTGCCGATCATCGAGACCCGGACGGCGAGGCCCTGGGCGACCAGCGGGGTGAGCGCGGGCAGCACCCGCGCCGAGGTGAACTCCGGCGGCCCGGCGACATGCAGGGTGCGCACCCCGTTCTGCTCGTCCAGGCCGGTCTCGGCGATCTCGACCAGCGCGTCCAGGTGAGGGGCGGCGCGGTGCGCGAGCTCGTCGCCGATGGTGGTGGGCGTGACCCCACGGGCCCGGCGGAGGAAGAGCGGGCGCCCGAGCTGCCGTTCCAGGGTGCGGATCTGGCTGGTGACGGCCGGCTGGGAGAGGCCGAGGAGCGCGGCGGCGCGGGTGAAGGAGCCGGCCCGGTGCACGGTGACGAAGGTGCGCAGCAGGGTCAGATCCATGTCCGCACCCTCCCGGCCCTGCGTCCGTTCGACTGAACCGTCCAACTATAAATAAGTCGATAGGTCGCTGTCGCTACCGTGATTGGACACTGACGCAGAGTCAACTAGCCTTGTTCGCGCGGTTGTCCGTAGCGGGACCCGCAAGGGGACCAGGGGCGCTCCGAGCCACGAGGGGGGAGGTTCGGAGCGCCCCTGCCGCGCTGTCGGGATCCGCTATCCGGCGTCCTTGGCCGTCTCGTCGAGGGCGCGCAGGACGTCCCCGATGAGGTCCTCGGGGTCCTCCGCGCCCACCGAGAAGCGGACGAAGCCCTCCGGCACCGCGTCCCCGCCCCAGCGGCCGCGCCGCTCGGCCGTGGACCGCACCCCGCCGAAGCTGGTCGCCTCCTCCACCAGGCGCAGCGCGCCCAGGAAGCGTTCGGCCCGTTCCCGGTCGGGCAGCTCGAAGGAGACGACGGATCCGAAGCGCCGCATCTGACGGGCGGCCACCTCGTGCGAGGGGTCCCCGGGCAGGCCGGGGTAGCGCAGCCCGGTGACGTCCGGGTGCGCGGCGAGCGCCTCGGCGAGGGCGAGTGCGGTGGCGCACTGCCGGTCGACGCGCAGTTGGAGCGTGGCCAGCGAGCGGTGCGCGAGCCAGGCCTCCATCGGGCCCGGGATGGCACCGACGATCTTGCGCCAGCGCCGGACCTCGGCGGCCCGCCGCGGATCGCGGCAGCTGACGTGGCCGAGCAGGACGTCGCCGTGCCCGGTCATGCCCTTGGTGTCGCTGGCCACCGAGAAGTCGGCGCCGAGCCGGAGCGGGCGCTGGCCGAGCGGGGTGGCCAGGGTGTTGTCGACGGCGACGAGCGCGCCGGCCTCGTGGGCGGCGGCCACCATCCGGCGCAGGTCGCACACGTCGAGCCCCGGGTTGGACGGGGTCTCGATCCACAGCAGCTTCGCCCCGGCCAGGACGGACAGCTGGGCGTCGCCGCCGGTCGGCGCGGAGCGCACCTCGACGCCGTACGCGCGCAGCTGCTCGTGCACCAGCGGCAGGGCCTGGTAGCCGTCGGACGGGAAGACGACGGCGTCGCCGGCCTTGAGCTGCGAGAACAGCACGGCGGAGACGGCGGCCATGCCGGACGCGAAGACCAGCGTCTCGACGCCGCTCTCGCCCGGCGCCTCCAGCTCGCCGATGGCGCGCTCCAGACGGGTCCAGGTGGGGTTCTCGTCGCGGCCGTAGGTGTACGGGCCGGTGGGCTCGCCGGGGAGGTGGAAGTGGGCCGCGAAGACCGGGCCCGGCAGGGTGGGCTCGTACTTCACGGGCTCGGGCAGGCCGGCCCGTACCGCCCGGGTGCCGTCGCCGATGCCGCCGTCGGTCATGCCGTCCGCACTGCTCATGCCGTGCGCTCCTTCACTTGCTCGCACACGGCGGCGAGGAGACCCTCGCTCGCCGCCTCCACCATCTCAAGGCATTCCTCGAAGCCGTCCAGGCCGCCGTAGTAAGGGTCGGGCACGTCGAGACCGGCCTCCGCTCCGGCCGCTGGGTCGTAGGAGCGCAGCAGCCGTATCTTCGCGGCGTCCTCGCGGGTCGGCGCGAGCCGCCGCAGCTCGCGCGCGTGGCCCTCGTCGAGGGCGATCACCAGGTCGAGCGCGGGGAACCAGGAGGCCCGGAACTGCCGGGCGGTGTGCGCGGAGCCGTAGCCGTTCCCGTCCAGGACGGCGACGGTGCGCGGGTCGGCGCCGTCGCCCTCGTGCCAGCCTCCGGTGCCCGCGCTGTCCACCTCCACCAGGCCGGCCAGACCGGCCTCGGCCACCCGGGCCCGGAAAACGTGCTCGGCCATCGGCGAGCGGCAGATGTTGCCCGTGCAGACGAAACAGACGCGGTACGTCACGGCAGCCTCAGTCGGAGTCGGGGAGGACGACGTTCAGCGCCCACGAGACGACCGAGATGATCAGGCCGCCCAGTACGGCGGTCCAGAAGCCCTCGACGTGGAAGCTGAGGTCGAGCTGGTCGGCCAGCCAGGACGTCAGGAGCAGCATCAGGGCGTTGACGACCAGGGTGATCAGACCGAGCGTCAGGACGAAGAGCGGGAATGTCAGCAGCTTCACGACCGGCTTCACCAGGAAGTTCACCAGGCCGAAAACCAGGGCGACCAGGATCAGCGTCCATGCCTTCTTCGCGGTGCTCTCACCCGTCAGTGTGATGTCCTGGAGCAGCCATACGGCAACCCCGAGGGCACCCGCGTTCGCGAGGGTCTTGAGGACGAAATTCTTCATGTGTCAGATCGTGGCAGCACCATCCGGCCACAGCCAAGGAGTAAGGACGGGCGAAAGATGAAGGCATTCCGGCTGGACGAGCTGGACGCCGAGCGGGCGGCCAACCAGGGCGCCTATCTGCAGTTCCTGCGTGAGCGGAACATGTCGGTCGGTCTGTACGCGCTCGACGCGGGCCAGACCGATCCGCAGGGGCCGCACGGGCAGGACGAGGTGTACTTCGTGGTGAGCGGCCGGGCCTCGATCACGGTCGGGGACGAGACGACCTCGGTGGCACGGGGCAGCGTGGTCTACGTGCCGGCGGGGGTGACGCACAGGTTCCACCACATCAGCGAGGACCTGCGGGTCCTGGTGGTGTTCTCGCCACCGGAGGCATGACACATCCCGCCGCCCGCCCCGATCGGCTGCCCGGAGTGCTCGGACTGCCGGGAGCGCTGTACTGCCCGGAGTGCCGGACCCCTAGGGGTCGGATCAGGGAAGACCGGGGGCCGTGAGGCCCCCGCTCGCCCGGGGTGCGCCCCTAGCATCGAAGTGTGTCCGGCGCAGAGCGCGCCGACCGGCCCGACGGGCCCGGACTCTTCGGAGATGAGGTAAGCGCAATGGCGGTGAAGGAGATTCTCGCGGGGATGCCGTGGTGGGTGAAGTGGATCGCCATACCCCTCATCGCTCTGGCCGTCTTCGGCGGTCTGATCACCACGGTGCTGAGCATCGTGTTCGGGCTGCTCTTCAAGGTGCTGGTCTTCGTGGCGCTGGTCGGCGGTCTGATCTACGTCGTCAAGAAGTTCACGGCGTCGAACACCTCGCGGGGGGACTGGTAGCACGCCCCGCCGGGCGTTAGCCCGGCCGGGGGAACGCGCAGGTCGAAACCCATGTGGCCCTGGGGCCTGCCATTAGAGTGGCAAACCTCTGCCGCCCCGGGAACCACAGGCGAAACCTCCGCGGTCCCAGGCCGCGGCGGGCGCGCGGGGGCGGCCCCCGCGGGCGGGTGCGACGCACTCGTCGACACGCCTGGGGGTGACCTTTGGCCACTGCTTCGCAGCCCGCTGCTCCTACTCTGATCGGCTCGGTGCAGCGGGCGCTGAGACTCCTCGAGGCCGTGGGCTCCCACGCGGACGGAGCCCCCGCCAAACAGCTCGCGCGCGAGGCGGGACTCCCGCTTCCCACCGCGTACCACCTGCTCCGCACCCTGACGCACGAGGGTTATCTGCGCCGCGAGAAGGGCGTGTTCGTCCTCGGTGACGCCGTAGCCCGTCTCGTCGGCGGCGGAGCTGTGCAGAATCGTCGCACCAAGGTCGAGGACTCTCTCGCCCACTGGCGCGACGTCATCGGCGTCCCCGTCTACTTCGCGATCTACCGCGACGGCGAGATCGAGCTCGTCTCCGTCGCCGACACTCCCGCGAACCCCGCCGTCGAGGAGTGGGCGAACTTCAAGGAGACCGGTCACGCGCACGCCATCGGGCAGTGCCTGCTCTCCCAACTCGATCCGAAGAGCCGTCAAGACCACCTCGATCGCCACCCGGTGGAATCCATCACCCCGTATACGGTGCGTAATCGGCGTACCTTTTTGGACCGTTTGGAAGGTTTGGGGCGAATGGAGCCCCTGGTGGAGCGTCAGGAATATGCACTCGGCACGGTCTGTGCCGCCATTCCCATCACGGCGGGCTCCACGGCGGCCACGATGGCGATTTCCCTCCCGCTTCACCAGCAAGAACGGTTGCTGCCCGCAGTCGAATGGCTACGTTGCGAGATCGGAAAGCTCTTCAGTTCACTCCCGTTCTCTATCAGTATCTGAAAAATCACTCCTTGTGATCCGCTAGGGCTTACAGCACGATTGCGTCAAAACTTCCACTTACTGCGGGGTACATGATGCGAGAGACGGTTCAGGCCGAGGTCCTGATGAGCTTCCTCGTCTCCGAGGAGCTCTCCTTCAGGATCCCGGTGGAACTGCGGTACGAGACCCGCGACCCGTACGCGGTGCGGATGACCTTCCACCTGCCCGGAGACGCGCCGGTGACCTGGGCGTTCGGCCGCGAGCTGCTGCTCGACGGGATCAACAGGCCGAGCGGGGACGGCGACGTGCACATCGCGCCGACCGAACCCGAGGGCCTGTCCGACGTGATGATCCGGCTCCAGGTCGGCGGTGACCGCGCCCTGTTCCGGGCCAGCGCCCCGCCGCTGGTCGCCTTCCTCGACCGTACGGACAAGCTCGTACCGCTCGGTCAGGAACGGACGCTCGGTGACTTCGAGGACCACCTGGAGGCGGCACTCGGCCGGATCCTCGCGGAGGAGAACGCGGGCTGAGCCCCGGCCGGGTCCCCGAGCCCCGGCCGAGTGCCTCATCTCACGTCCGACCCGCGTCCGGCCCGGCGCCGTACCGTCACTTCGCCCGGCGCCGCCGGCCGCCCCGTACCCCTCGTGACGCTTCCCCTCGCGCCACCCGCCCGGCCGGACCCGGGCGGTCGGCCGCGACCACGAGGGCCGCGAGGCCGGTGGTGACCGGCACCGACGCGACCAGACCGATCGAGCCGACCAGCGTGCGGACGATCTCCTCGGCGACCAGCTCGCTGTTGGCCACCGTCCCCACGCTGCTCTGCGCGATGGAGAAGAGCAGGAGCAGCGGGAGCGCCGCGCCGGCGTAGGCGAGCACCAGGGTGTTCACCACCGAGGCGATGTGGTCCCGGCCGATCCGGATGCCGGCCCGGTAGAGCGCCCGCGGCCCCATGCCCGGGTCGGCCTGGTGGAGTTCCCAGACGGCCGAGGTCTGGGTGACCGTCACGTCGTCGAGCACGCCGAGCGAGCCGATGATGACGCCGGCGAGCAGCAGACCGGACATGTCGATGTGCGGGTAGAGGCCGTGGATGAGACCGGTGTTGTCGTCGGTGTTCCCGCTGAGCGAGGCCCAGCCGATGAAGAGTGAGCCGAGCAGACCGGTCAGCAGCAGCGAGACCAGCGTGCCGAGCACCGCGACCGAGGTGCGCGCGGAGAGCCCGTGGCACATGTAGAGCGCGATCAGCATGATCGCGCTCGCGCCGACGACGGCGACCACCAGGGGATTCGAGCCCTGGAGTATCGCCGGCAGGATGAAGAAGGTCAGCACCAGGAAGCTCGCGGCGAGCGCGACCAGCGCCATCACCCCGCGCATCCGGCCGACGATCACGACGGCGAGCGCGAAGACGCCGGCGAGCAGCGTGATCGGCAGCTTCCGGTCCACGTCGGTGACCGAGTACTGCAGCTCGCGCGGCGCGTCCGGCGCGTACGCGACCACCACGCCCTGCCCCTCGTGCAGTTGCCGCGGCGCGTCCGGCTGCACGATCTCCGGGAACGTACGGCCCTTGTCCCGGCCCGTGGTGACCTCGACCGTGGCCTTCTCGCACTGGCCCCGCGCGGACTCGGCGTTCCCGTTCTTGCAGTCGACGTGGACGACGGAGACCACCCGGCCCTGCTCGGTCTGCCGGTCGAAGCCCACGCCCGTGCGCTGGTGCGCCGGCGTGCCGCCCGGCCACAGCATCACGAGCCCGACGAGCACGGCGGCGCCGAAGGGGATGAGGACCGCGGCGATGACCTTCCGCAGATGCCGGGAGACGGGCGCGGCCGGGCCGTGGCTGTGGCTGTGGCCGTGGGAATGACCGGGGGCGTGGCCGGGGGACTGGCCGGAATGGTCGGGGGACGGACCGGGGGAGTGGGCGTGGCCGCCGTGGCCCTCGTGACCGTGCGTTTCGGGGGTCTGCTGCGTCGAAGTCACCGACCGATCATCGCAAGAACGCCCGGGGCCCACTGTTCAGCACGCCAGGATTGACGCTAGCGTGGTGGCACCTTTGCACACGCGGGAGCTCGGAGCACCGGGCTGAGAGGGCGCTGAAGTTTCGCTGCGCCGACCGCCGAACCTGTTACCGGGTAATGCCGGCGTAGGGAGATTCGGTCTCATGACCATTCAGGATGCACGCACGTCTGCCTCCGACCAGAACGACCCGCAGAGCGGCCAGGGGGAGCGCACGCCGGGCTGGCACAAGGGGTACGTCGAGGGTTCCCGCCCCGACATCCGGGTGCCGGTCCGCCAGGTGCACCTCACCAACGGCAAGGACGTGACGCTGTACGACACGTCCGGCCCGTACACCGACCCCGCCGTCGACACCGACGTGCGGCGCGGGCTCGCGCCGCTGCGCGAGAACTGGATCATCGCGCGCGGCGACACCGAGGAGTACGCGGGCCGTCCCGTCCGCCCCGAGGACGACGGCATCAAGCACACCTCGCCCCGCGGCGGTGGGCTGAAGAACCTCGACGCGGTCTTCCCGGGCCGGCCGCGGCTGCCCCGCCGGGGCCGCGACGGGCAGGCGGTCACCCAGCTCGCGTACGCCCGCCGTGGCGAGATCACGCCGGAGATGGAGTACGTCGCGATCCGCGAGAACGTCTCCCCCGAGGTCGTGCGCGAGGAGATCGCGGCCGGGCGCGCGGTGCTGCCGGCCAACGTCAACCACCCGGAGATCGAGCCGATGATCATCGGCAAGCGCTTCCTGGTGAAGGTCAACGCCAACATCGGCAACTCCGCCGTGACCTCCTCCATCGAGGAGGAGGTGGAGAAGATGACCTGGGCGACCCGCTGGGGCGCCGACACGGTCATGGACCTGTCCACCGGCCGCAACATCCACACCACCCGCGAGTGGGTGCTGCGCAACTCCCCCGTGCCGATCGGCACCGTGCCGCTCTACCAGGCCCTGGAGAAGGTCGACGGCAAGGCCGAGGAGCTGACCTGGGAGATCTACAAGGACACGGTCATCGAGCAGGCCGAGCAGGGCGTCGACTACATGACGGTGCACGCCGGCGTGCTGCTGCCGTACGTGCCGCTCACCGCCCGCCGCAAGACCGGCATCGTCTCGCGCGGCGGCTCGATCATGGCCGCCTGGTGTCTCGCGCACCACAAGGAGAACTTCCTCTACACCAACTTCGAGGAGCTCTGCGAGATCCTCGCGGCGTACGACGTCACGTACTCGCTCGGCGACGGTCTGCGGCCCGGCTCGATCGCGGACGCCAACGACGACGCCCAGTTCGCCGAGCTGCGCACCCTCGGTGAGCTGAACACGATCGCCAAGCGCCACAACGTGCAGACGATGATCGAGGGCCCGGGCCACGTCCCGATGCACAAGATCAAGGAGAACATCGACCTCCAGCAGGAGATCTGCGAGGAGGCGCCGTTCTACACGCTCGGCCCGCTGACCACGGACGTCGCTCCGGCGTACGACCACATCACCTCGGGCATCGGCGCGGCGATGATCGCCTGGTGGGGCACCGCGATGCTCTGCTACGTCACGCCCAAGGAGCACCTGGGCCTGCCCAACCGCGACGACGTGAAGACCGGTGTCATCACGTACAAGATCGCGGCGCACGCGGCCGACCTCGCCAAGGGGCACCCGGGCGCGCAGGAGTGGGACGACGCGCTGTCCGACGCGCGGTTCGAGTTCCGCTGGGAGGACCAGTTCAACCTGGCCCTCGACCCGGACACGGCCCGCGAGTTCCACGACGAGACGCTGCCGGCGGAGCCCGCGAAGACGGCGCACTTCTGCTCGATGTGCGGGCCGAAGTTCTGCTCGATGAAGATCTCGCAGGACATCCGGCGTGAGCACGGCGGTGACCTGAAGGCGGACGAGATCGAGGCGGGCATGGCCGAGAAGTCGGCGGAGTTCGCGGCGTCCGGGAACCGGGTGTACCTGCCGCTGGCCGACTGACGCCCGCGGCTGACGGCATGGCACCTGTGGCTGATGGCATGTCACCCGCGACCGGTGGGTGGCATGCCGGTCACTCCGGACGGTGCTCCGGTGTGCCGGCGTCAGGGCTCGTGAAGTCCGGGCTCGCGGAGTCGGGGCTCGTTCGGCCGGGGCTCGTTCGGTCGGGACTCATGGCGTTCGGGCTCGTGAAGTCCGGGCTGGAGAAGTCGGGGCTCGTGTAGGTCGGGCGCGGGGCCGGGGCGCCGCCCTCGTTCGGGCTGGTGAAGTCCGGGCCGCTGTAGCCGACCTTGGGTATGCGGCCGGTGGGCGGCGCGGGCGACTGGCGCGGCAGGCCCGGCGTCGCGGCGAGGGCGTCGCGGAGAAAAGGGTGGATGCCCCGGTCCGCCAGGGCCCGGCACCAGGCTTCCCGGGCCCGCGTCAGCTCGTCGTCGGGGGCCTGGGCGGGAACCTCGGTGGCGCTGTTGCGCAGGGCCGTGAGCAGCAGTCCGGCCGCCGCGCAGAGCAGTCCCGCCGCGGCGACGGCGCCGAAGAGAAGGCCGGCGGTGAGCAGGGTGTCGGCGAACGCGGGGGCCGGGTCGAGCATCTTCAGGACCGCGCCGACCAGCAGGAAGATCACGGCCGCGGTGCCCGCGAGGAGCGGGCCGAGGACGGTGACGACGGCGAAGATGCCCGCGCCGCCCTCGTCACCGGCGCCGTCCGTGTTCCCCGTGCCGCTCGCCGCGCGCGTCTGCTCGCGGACCTGCTCCCGTACCTTCACGAAGTGGTCGTACTCGGCCGCCGCGGCGGTCGTGATCAGCGTCGTGGCGTTCAGCGCCATCGAGCGCAGCTGTGCGGTGGTCAGCCGGGTCCCGATTCCGGCCAGATCCGGATGGTCGTGCGCGGTGCGCAGTGCGTCGTCGAGGACCCGCTCGAATTCGGCGCGGTCCTCGGTCAGCAGGTGCGGAGCCACGTTCATGTGCATCCCCCGATGCTCCGTAAGGGCCGGAACCGGCCGTGGGAAAACGGCCGTTCGGGCGGAAACGGAGGAGAGCCTGCTACGGATGAGCCGATGGTATTGCGGTTACGGCACGCGGTGACAGGGTGTTTCGGGAAATCGCCTTCCCCGGATGCGGAGGGTTAATGCGTCAGGCGGGCAGCGGGAGTTGCACGACCAGCAGCTTTCCGGCCATGGTCACTCCGCCGTCCATCGCGATGGCGAGCCCGTCCGCGTAGACGTGCGGACCCTCGACGAGCGGGCGCTCGCCCTCCTCGCCGTCCTCCGTGCCGACCTGGCCGAGAAGGTACGGGATGGGGCTGTGGCCGTGCACGATCCGGCTGCCGCCGTAGGTGCCGAGCATCTCGCGGACGGCCGGCGGCCCGGCCTCCTCGTCGCGGAAGGCGAAGCGCTTGGTGAACTTCCGGAAGAGGTCCCAGACTTCGTCGGCGTCGTTGCGGTTGAGGGTCTCCTTGACCGTCTCGTTGACGTCCTCGATCGTGTCGCCGTACTCGAGGTATGCGGTGGTGTCCGAGTGCAGCAGCAGATGGCCGTCCTCCTCCGCCATGGAGTCGAGCCGGGACATCCACTGGAGGTGGACGTCCTGGAGGCGGTCCATGTCGTGCTTCTGGCCGCCGTTGAGCAGCCAGGCGGCCTGGAAGGTGGCGGTGCCGGCGCCGGAGCTGACCGGCGTGTCGCCGAAGCGCTTGGCGCCGATGAGGAGCAGCTCGTGGTTGCCCATCAGGGCCTTGCAGTAGCCGCCGGCGGCCGCCGCCTCGGCGGACAGGCGCATCACGAGGTCGATGACGCCGATGCCGTCGGGGCCGCGGTCGGTGAAGTCGCCGAGGAACCACAGCCGGGTGTTGCCGGCGGCCCAGCCGCCGTTCTCGTCGATGATGCCCTGGGCGCGCAGCGCGTCGAGCAGCTCGTCGAGGTAGCCGTGGACGTCGCCCACCACGTACATCGGGCCGCGGCCGTCGGGGCGGGCGGCGGCCGGCTGGGGCACCGGGGTGACGTGGACCTGGACGGTGTCGCCTCGGTTGATGACCGGGAGGTCGCGCTCGGTCGGGGTGTAGCCCTCGGGCGGCTCGTCGTCGGGGAAGGCGTTGCCGGGGTGGCCGGGGTGGCCGGCGCTGACGGCCCCGGCGGCGAAGAAGTCGTACGGCTCAGGAGACTCGTACGGCTCTGGGGCCTCGAACGGCTCAGGAGACTCGTGGGCCCCGCGGGGCTCGTACGCCTCGGGCTTCTGGGCCAGGTGGAGCGTGGCGTCGGCGGGCCCGGCGGTGGGCGGGGCGTCGGTGGGGAGCGGCTCGGGAGCATGGCCCTGGACGGGCACCCGGGCGTACGGAGGTACGCGGAAGTCACGCAACGTCGCTGTGCGCACCACGGGTTCCTGCCCGGCCCCCTGTGTCATCGACCCCTCCACCACCGTCGCGATGCCCTGCACATCGCGGACCGGCCTGGTCGTGGTGGTCCGCGGTGTCGTCCATCCATCATAGGAATGAGGGTCCGCCTGTGTGACGCACCAGGGGTGGTGAATCCGGGTCCACTCCGGGTTCACCGGGTGTTTCGCCCGAATTGGGAAGGTCCGGACCAGGGGCGGACCCGGGGCGCCGAATGGTTTGCGCCTGCCGGGCCACAAGAGCCACGGCTTTCCGCGGCCCTCCCCGAGCCCGTTTCCGGTCCCCGTTCCCGTTCTTCTCGCCGCCCCCGCCGGCCCTCTCCGCCCCCCGCTCCGGGTTCAGTCCTTCGAGGGAGACCGTGGCGGGCTCACGGTTGTCCGCGGCGAGCGGCGCTGCGACGAGGTGCGGACGATCAGCTCGGTCGGTATCACCTGCTCGACCGGTCCGTCCGTCTCGATGCCCTCGATGGCGTCGATGAGCAGCTGCACGACGGCCGTGCCGATCCGGCGCGGTTTGAGCGAGAGGGTCGTGATGGGCGGCTCGGTGTTGGCGTACACCGTGGACTCGCTGCAGCACACCAGCAGCAGGTCGTCCGGGACCCGCAGCCCGTAGCGGCGGGCCGCGGCGAGCAGATCGGTGCCGTTCGGGTCGAAGAGCCCGTACACGGCGTCGGGACGGTCCGGGCGGGCGAGCAGCCGGTCGGCCGCGACGGCGCCCGCGCACGGATCGTGTGCCGGATATGCCTCGTAGACGGGGTCCTGGCCGACCCGCTCGCACCAGTTGAGGTACGCGGTGGTGGACAGCCGGGTGTAGGTGTCGGTCGTCGTCCCGGTGAGCAGCCCGATCCGGCGGGCGCCCGCGGCGGCGAGGTGGTCGAGCAGGTCGAGGACGGCGGCCTCGTGGTCGTTGTCGACCCAGGCGGTCACCGGCAGCGTGCCGGCGGGGCGCCCGTCGGAGACGACGGGCAGGCCCTGGCGGACGAGCTCGGTGACGACGGGGTCGTGGTCGGAGGGGTCGATGACGACGGTGCCGTCGAGGGCGACGTTCGACCAGACGTCGTGACGGGAGGTGGCGGGCAGGATGACCAGGGCGTAGCCGCGGGCGAGCGCGGCCGAGGTGGCGGCTCTGGCCATCTCCGCGAAGTAGGCGAACTCGGTGAAGGTGAAAGGTTCATCCCCGTACGTGGTCACGGTCAGGCCGATGAGTCCCGACTTGCCGGTACGGAGGGTGCGGGCCGCCGCGGACGGGCGGTAGCCCAGCCTGTCTGCGACCTCGCGGACGTGACGGCGGGTGGCGTCCGGGAGCCGGCCCTTGCCGTTGAGCGCGTCGGAGACAGTCGTGATCGAGACTCCGGCGGCGGCGGCCACGTCCCGGATGCCCGCCCGGCCCTGCCGGCTGCCCCGGGTCTGTGCCCGGCTCACCTGGTGCTTCCCTGCTGCTGTCATGGCGAGCCGATAGTAGGGCGAAGGGAGTGGGTCGAGCCGGTCGCATATGCAGGCATTGACAGACACGTTTCTGCAAGATCAAGAGCGGTCAATGACCTGCGAAACAAAGGGTGTTCGGGCGGCTGGCGTAAGAGCTACGGTCCCTGGCCGCCATGCACCTGGCGAGGGGGCGAGGTCTCGAAGAGGTCTCAACTCACCTCTACGGGGGATGCGCGCCACGGCGTCCGCCACCAGCGCGCGCCACCCCGACGCGCGCCCCCCTTGTTGCCGCTCCGTTGTCCACAGCCCATTCGCAGGAGGGCCGAATCCTCATAAGGTGAGGAGTATTGGTGGTACGTACGGTCGAGGAGGACCCACAGTGAGCGAGACCAGCGGGACGAGCGGGGTCGGCACGGCGGGCACGGCGGGCCCGAAGCTGCGCGCCGAGCTGGACGGCATCCCCACCTACAAGCCGGGCAAGCCGGCCGCCGCGGGCGGACCGGTCGCCTTCAAGCTCTCCTCCAACGAGAACCCGTATCCGCCGCTGCCGGGCGTGATGGAGAGCACGCTGGCCGCGGCCGCCAACTTCAACCGCTACCCGGACATGGCGTGCACGGGGCTGATGACCGAGCTCGCCGACCGCTTCGGTGTCCCGGTCTCGCACATCGCCACCGGCACCGGCTCCGTCGGTGTCGCCCAGTCGCTGATCCAGTCGACCGCGGGCCCGGGCGACGAGGTGATGTACGCCTGGCGCTCCTTCGAGGCGTACCCGATCATCACGCAGATCAGCGGGGCCACCCCGGTGCAGGTGCCGCTGACCGAGGGCGACGTGCACGACCTCGACGCGATGGCGGCGGCGATCACCGACCGGACCCGGCTGATCTTCGTCTGCAACCCGAACAACCCCACGGGCACCGCGGTGCGCCGGGCCGAGCTGGAGCGCTTCCTGGACCGGGTGCCCTCCGACGTCCTGGTCGTCATCGACGAGGCGTACCGGGAGTTCGTCCGCGACACCGACATCCCGGACGGCATCGAGCTCTACCGCGACCGGCCGAACGTGGCGGTCCTGCGGACCTTCTCGAAGGCGTACGGGCTCGCCGGCCTGCGGGTGGGCTTCGCGGTCGCCCACGAGCCGGTGGCGGCGGCGCTGCGCAAGACGGCGGTGCCGTTCGGTGTGAGCCAGCTCGCGCAGGACGCGGCGGTGGCCTCGCTGCGGGCGGAGGACGAGCTGCTCGGGCGGGTCGGCTCGCTGGTGGCCGAGCGCGAGCGGGTCCACGCGGGGCTCGTGGCCCAGGGCTGGACGGTGCCGGACACCCAGGCGAACTTCGTCTGGCTGCGGCTCGGCGAGCGGACCATGGACTTCGCGGCGGAGTGCGAGCGGCACGGAGTGGTGGTGCGGCCGTTCGCGGGTGAGGGCGTGCGCGTCACGATCGGTGAGTGCGAGGCGAACGACCTGTTCCTGAAGACGGCGGAGGGTTTCCGCCAGGGCTGATCGCGCTGATCGGACCGATCCGACCGACCAGGCCGAGCTGCCTGGTCAGTCGATGACTTCCACCCGGATCGGGTCGCCGGACCTGACCGTGGCCAGGATCCTCGGATCCCCGTCCAGCGTGCCCAGGAGGTTGCACGGGCTGGCGAGCCGCGGCTCGTCGCCCGTCGAGATCGGGGTGGGGCCGTAGGGGAGGGCGAGCGCGTCGCCCTCCGTCCAGAACGCCACCGTGCCCGGCGCGACGACCTGGCGCGCGTCGGACTCGAGCGGGACCGAGACCGGAGTGTCGAAGTAGACCTCCTCGCCCCAGGTCCGGGCGGTGGCGGAGATCGGCAGAGCCCCCACGAGCGCCTTGCTCGTGGGGGTTTCGTCGAGGGTGGCCGTGATGTGACCGGCCGGCCAGGAGATGCGTATCCGAAGGTTCATGGCCCGGATTCAACAATATGTTGAAGGTCTTGGGAAGAGGTGACCTTCGGCACGGGACCCCCGACTGGAGGTACGGATTTCGTATGAGCCATAATGCTTGTGAATGTGAACGCGTTCACAAGCGTGTCCCTGTTCCTCCCGGATTGAGTGGGATCAAAGGGGCAAACTGCCGATTGTGCACCACGGCGATGTAAGGAGAAGGCGACGTGGACCATATGGACCTCGCGTTGGCGCCAGAGACTCTGGCGCGCTGGCAGTTCGGTATCACCACCGTCTACCACTTCCTCTTCGTCCCTCTGACGATCTCGCTCGCGGCGCTCACGGCCGGGCTCCAGACGGCCTGGGTGCGCACCGAGAAGGAGAAGTACCTCAGGGCGACGAAGTTCTGGGGCAAGCTCTTCCTGATCAACATCGCGATGGGTGTGGTCACCGGCATCGTGCAGGAGTTCCAGTTCGGCATGAACTGGTCGGACTACTCCCGCTTCGTCGGTGACATCTTCGGCGCTCCGCTCGCCTTCGAGGCGTTGATCGCGTTCTTCTTCGAGTCGACCTTCATCGGCCTGTGGATCTTCGGCTGGGACAAGCTGCCGAAGAAGATCCACCTGGCCTGCATCTGGATGGTGTCGATCGGCACCATCCTGTCGGCGTACTTCATCCTGGCGGCCAACTCCTGGATGCAGCACCCGGTCGGCTACAAGATCAACGCGGCGCGCGGGCGGGCCGAGCTCACCGACTTCTGGCTGGTGCTCACCCAGAACACCACCCTCAACCAGGTGTTCCACACCCTCTCGGCGGCCTTCCTCACCGGCGGCGCCTTCATGGTCGGCATCGCCGCCTACCACCTGGCCCGCAAGCGGCACATCCCGGTGATGAAGACCTCGCTGCGGCTCGGTCTGGTCACGGTCGTGATCGCCGGCATGCTCACCGCGGTCAGCGGCGACCTGCTCGGCAAGGTCATGTTCAAGCAGCAGCCGATGAAGATGGCCGCGGCCGAGGCGCTTTGGGACGGCGAGGCACCCGCCCCCTTCTCGGTCTTCGCCTACGGCGACGTCGAGAAGGGCCACAACACGGTGGCCATAGAGATCCCGGGTCTGCTGTCCTTCCTCGCCAACGACGACTTCAGCTCGTACGTCCCGGGCATCAACGACGTCAACAAGGCCGAGCAGCAGAAGTTCGGGCCCGGCGACTACCGGCCCAACATCCCGGTCGCGTACTGGGGCTTCCGCTGGATGATCGGCTTCGGCATGGCGTCCTTCGCGCTCGGCCTGCTCGGACTCTGGCTGACCCGCAAGAAGTTCATGCTGGCCCCCGCTCTGAGGGTGGGCGAGGACGAGGCACCGCATCTCGTCCTCTTCAAGAACAAGGCGCTCAGCCCGAGGATCGGCAAGTGGTACTGGCTCGTCGCCCTGTGGACGATGGCCTTCCCGCTGATCGCCAACTCCTGGGGCTGGATCTTCACCGAGATGGGCCGTCAGCCGTGGGTCGTCTACGGCGTGCTGCGCACCCGTGACGCCGTCTCCCCCGGGGTCTCCCAGGGCGAGGTGATCACCTCGATGATCGTCTTCACCCTCCTCTACGCCGTGCTCGCCGTGATCGAGGTGAGGCTGCTCGGCAAGTACGCGAAGGCCGGCCCGCCCGAGCTCACCGAAGACGACCTCAACCCGCCCACCCGGATCGGCGGGGACCGCGACGCCGACCGGCCCATGGCCTTCTCGTACTGAGGCTCAGGAGATCGAGGCATGGAACTCCACGACGTCTGGTTCGTACTCATCGCCGTCCTCTGGATCGGCTACTTCTTCCTCGAAGGCTTCGACTTCGGGGTCGGAGTCCTCACCAAGCTGCTCGCCCGGGACCGGGCCGAGAAGCGGGTGCTCATCAACACGATCGGTCCGGTCTGGGACGGCAACGAGGTGTGGCTGCTCACCGCGGGCGGCGCGACCTTCGCCGCCTTCCCCGAGTGGTACGCGACGCTCTTCTCCGGCTTCTACCTGCCGCTGCTGATCATCCTGGTCTGTCTGATCGTCCGCGGCGTCGCCTTCGAGTACCGGGTGAAGCGGCCCGAGGAGAGGTGGCAGCGCAACTGGGAGCAGGCCATCTTCTGGGCCTCCCTCGTCCCGGCCTTCCTGTGGGGCGTGGCCTTCGGCAACATCGTCCGCGGCGTGAAGATCGACAGGAACCTGGAGTACGTCGGCAACTTCTGGGACCTGCTCAACCCGTACGCCCTGCTCGGCGGCCTGGTCACGCTCACCCTCTTCACCTTCCACGGCACGGTGTTCGCGGCGCTCAAGACGGTCGGCGACATCCGCACCCGGGCCCGGGCGCTCGCGCTCAGGCTGGGTCTGGTCACGGCCGTGGTCGCGCTCGGCTTCCTCGTCTGGACCCAGCTCGACAAGGGCGACGGCGGAAGCCTGGTCGCGATGGTGATCGCCGTGGTGGCGCTGGTCGGTGCGATCGGGGCGATCCGGGTCGGGCGCGAGGGCTGGTCGTTCGCGCTCTCGGGCATCACGATCGTCGCGGCGGTGGCGATGCTGTTCCTGACGCTCTTCCCGAACGTCATGCCGTCCTCGCTGAACCCGGCGTGGAGCCTGACGGTGACGAACGCGTCGTCGACCCCGTACACGCTCAAGATCATGACCTGGTGTGCGGCGGTCGCGACCCCGCTGGTGCTGCTCTACCAGGGCTGGACCTACTGGGTCTTCCGCAAGCGGATCGGCACGCAGCACCTCGCCGACGCCCACTAGGCGACGCCTTCTAGCCGGGAGATGTTTCACGTGAAACCGATCGATCCGCGACTGCTGAGGTACGCCAGGGCCACCCGTTTCTTCCTGGCGGCGGTCGTCGGCCTGGGCTTCGTCGGGGCGCTGCTGATCATCGCCCAGGCGATGCTCGTCGCCGAGGTCGTGGTGGGGGCCTTCCAGCAGGGCCTGTCGGTTTCCGGACTCGGCACCCCGCTGCTGCTGCTCGTCGCGGTGGCGGCGGGCCGGGGGCTCGTCTCCTGGCTCACCGAACTCGCCGCCCACCGGGCGAGCGCGGCGGTCAAGTCCGAGCTGCGCGGCCGGCTGCTCCAGCAGGCCGCGGTGCTCGGGCCCGGCTGGCTCAGCGGGCAGAAGGCGGGCTCGCTGGCCGCGCTCGCGACCCGGGGCGTGGACGCGCTCGACGACTACTTCGCCCGCTATCTGCCGCAGCTGGGGCTCGCGGTCGTGGTGCCGGTCGCCGTCCTCGCCCGGATCGTCACCGAGGACTGGGTCTCGGCCGCGATCATCGTGGTGACCCTGCCGCTCATCCCGGTCTTCATGATCCTCATCGGCTGGTACACCCAGGCCCGGATGGACCGTCAGTGGCAGCTGCTCTCCCGGCTCTCCGGGCACTTCCTCGACGTGGTGGCCGGGCTTCCCACGCTCAAGGTCTTCGGCCGCGCGAAGGCGCAGGCCGAGAACATCCGGAGGATCACCGGCGACTACCGGCAGGCGACCATGCGGACGCTGCGGATCGCCTTCCTCTCCTCCTTCGCCCTGGAACTGCTCGCGACCCTCTCGGTCGCGCTGGTGGCGGTCACCATCGGCATGCGCCTGGTCCACGGTGAGTTCGACCTCTACACCGGGCTCGTCATCCTGGTCCTGGCACCCGAGGCGTATCTGCCGCTGCGGCAGGTCGGGACGCAGTTCCACGCGGCGGCGGAGGGGGTCGCCGCCGCCGAGGAGATCTTCGCGGTCCTGGAACGCCCGGTCCCGGCCGGCGGTACGGGAGCGGTGCCCGCGTCCGTACGGATCGAGCTCGACCGGGTGACGGTACGGCACGCGGGCCGCGCGCGGCCGTCGCTCGACGCGGCCTCGCTCACCGTCGAACCCGGCGAGACCGTGGCCCTCGTCGGACCCAGCGGCGCCGGCAAGTCGACCCTGCTCGACGTGGTGCTCGGCTTCGCCGCCCCGGAGGCCGGCGGCACGGTACGGGTCGGCGGCGCCGACCTCGGCGCGCTCGACCTGGAGCAGTGGCGCTCCCGGATCGCCTGGGTGCCCCAGCGCCCCTACCTCTTCGCCGGCACCATCGCCGACAACGTGCGCCTGGCCCGCCCGGACGCCACCGACGCGGCTGTCCGTGCCGCCCTGCGCGACGCGGGCGCCGACGACTTCGTCGGCGAACTCCCGGACGGCGCCGGCACCCTGCTCGGCGAGGACGGCGCCGGCCTCTCCGCCGGCCAGCGCCAGCGCCTCGCCCTCGCCCGCGCCTTCCTCGCCGACCGCCCGGTCCTCCTCCTCGACGAGCCGACCGCCGCCCTCGACGGCGAGACGGAGGCGGCCGTCGTCGACGCGGTCCGCCGCCTCGCGGTGGGCCGGACGGTCCTGCTCGTGGTCCACCGGCCGGCGCTGCTCGCGGTGGCGGACCGGGTGGTGCGGTTGGCACCGGCGGAGGGAGAGGGATCCGGCGGGGCCGGCGGGGCCGGTGGGTCCGTCGGCCTGGCGGCCGACGAGGTGCCGCGGCCGGACGGGGCGCCCGCGCCGAGCGCGCCGCGCGGCCCGGCCGACGGCCCGGACGAGGGTCCGACGCCGACCGCCGACCGGGCCGATGGCGTCGGGAGCGCGTCGGGTTTTGCCGGCGGCAGGGCTTCGGCGCCCGGACCGTTCGCTCCCGGGCGCGGCCCCGAGTCGTGGCCCATGGCGGCGGAGGGCAGCGGCGAGGATTCGGCCCGGGGCGCCGCCGGCTCCGCGCGTGGTGCCCTTCGGCGGGTTCGGGGCATGGCCGGGCAGGTCAAGGGGCGGCTCGTGCTCGCGTTGCTGCTCGGGAGCCTGGCGCTCGGGTCGGCCGTCGGGCTCATGGGAGTGTCCGGGTGGCTCATCTCCCGGGCGTCCGAACAGCCGCCCGTGCTGTATCTGATGGTGGCGGTCACCGCGACCCGCGCCTTCGGTATCGGGCGGGCCGTGTTCCGGTACGCGGAGCGGCTGGTGTCGCACGACGCCGTGCTGCGGATGCTCGCGGACCTGCGGGTCGCCGTCTACCGGCGGCTCGAACGGATCGCGCCCGCCGGGCTGCGCCGCACCCGGCGCGGTGATCTCCTCGCCCGCCTGGTCCAGGACGTCGACGCGCTGCAGGACTACTGGCTGCGCTGGCTGCTCCCGGTCGGCGCGGCGCTCGTCGTCGGTGCCGGGTCGGTCGCCTTCACGGGTTGGCTGCTGCCCGAGGCCGGGGCCGTGCTCGCCGTGGGCCTGCTGCTCGCCGGGGTCGCCGTGCCACTGGCCGGCGGCGCGCTCGCCCGACGGGCCGAGCGGCAGCTCGCCCCCGCGCGCGGCACGCTCACCACCGCCGTCGTCGAGCTGCTGCGCGGCTGCGCCGAACTCACCGTGGCCGGCGCCCTGAAGGGCCGCGTCGCACGGGCCGCGGCGGCCGACCGTACCCTCACCGGCATCGCCTCCCGGCAGTCCGCCGCCACCGCGCTCGGCGCCGGGCTCTCCGCCCTGGTCTGCGGCCTCACGGTCGCCGGAGCCGCGCTCGTCGGCGTCCAGGCAGTACGGGACGGGCGGCTCGACGGCGTCGCGCTGGCCGTCGTCGTGCTCACCCCGCTCGCCGCGTTCGAGGCCGTGACCGGACTCCCGCTCGCCGTGCAGTACCGCCAGCGGGTGCGCCGCAGTGCCGAGCGGGTCCTCGACGTGCTCGACGCGCCCGTCCCCGTGTCCGAGCCGGCCACGCCCGCCGCTCCCCCGGCGAGCCCGTTCCCGCTGGAGCTGGCCGGACTCACGGCGCGGTACGCCGGGCAGGAGCGGCCCGCGCTCGACGGATTCGGGCTGCGCCTGGAGGCCGGGCGCCGGGTCGCCGTCGTCGGCGCGTCCGGCTCCGGCAAGACCACGCTCGCGCAGGTGCTGCTGCGCTTCCTGGACGCGGAGCGGGGCACGTACCGGCTCGGTGGCACGGCCGCGACGGTGCTGGACGGCGACGACGTACGCCGCTTCGTCGGCCTGTGCGCGCAGGACGCCCACCTCTTCGACAGCACCCTGCGCGAGAACCTGCGGCTGGCCAGGCCCGGCGCGGGCGACGCCGAGCTGCGCGAGGCGCTGCGCCGGGCCCGGCTCCTGGACTGGGTGGACGGGCTGCCCGACGGGCTCGACACGCTCGTGGGCGAGCACGGCTCGCGGCTCTCCGGCGGTCAGCGGCAGCGTCTCGCGCTCGCCCGGGCACTGCTCGCCGACTTCCCGGTCCTCGTCCTCGACGAGCCGGCCGAGCACCTGGACCTGGCCACCGCCGACGCGCTCACCGACGACCTGCTGCGGGCCACCGAGGGCCGCACCACCGTCCTCATCACGCACCGGCTGCACGGACTCGACGCCGTCGACGAGGTCGTCGTCCTCGACCGCGGCCGCACCGTGCAGCGCGGGACGTACGCGGAGCTGGCGGCGGTCGACGGGCCGTTGCGGCGGATGCTGGAGCAGGAGCGGGCGAGCGACCTCCACCTGGTCCCCACCGCGTAGTCCGCCCCGGGGACCCGGCCCCGGGGCGGATCCCGGCCCCGTCGCCCGCCCCAGGGCCGACCCTCCACCCCGTAGCCGACTTTCCTCGCCAAATGGGACTTACTAGGCTCGGCCCCATGACCGCCGCCGTGCCGGACGCCCCGGACCCGCTCGAAGCCGCGACCCGGGCCGCGCGCAGCCTGCACGGCCTGTCCACCGAGCTCACCGCCCGGGTGCCGCAGCTCCTGGAGGCGATGCGGTCGGTCGGCACCGGCCTCGAACTGCACTCCACGCTGGACCGGATCTGCGAGACCGCCGCCGAACTCGCCGACGCCCGCTACGCCGCCATCGGCGTGGTCGACGACGAGGGCGACGGCCTCTCCGACTTCGTCACGTACGGCGTCGGCGACGACCTCGCCCGCCTGATCGGGCGCCGCCCGGACGGACACGCGGGGCTGCTCGGCGCGCTCATCCGGGAGCCGCAGACGATCCGGCTCGCCGATCTGGCGACCGATCCGCGCGCGGCCGGCTTCCCGCCCGGCCATCCGCCGATGCGGACCTTCCTCGGCGTCCCGATCCGGGTCCAGGGCGAGATCTTCGGCAACCTCTACCTCGCCGAGAAGAACGGCGGCGGCGAGTTCAACGACTACGACGTCCACATGGTCCGGGTGCTCGCCACCGAGGCCGGGATCGCCATCGGCAACGCGCGTCTGTACGAGGCCGCCCGCCAGCGCGAGCGCTGGATCGACGGCTCGGTCGCCGTCACCACCGCCCTGCTCTCCGGCGGTGACGCCGACGACGCGCTCACCGTCGTCGCCGAACAGGCCCGCAGGCTGGCCGACGCGGCCGCCGGCATCGTGCTGCTTCCGGCGGAGCACGGCGGTCTGGAGGTCGTCGCCGTCTCCTCGGCCGGGCCCACCAGGTGGCTCGGGGTGGTGATCGGCCCCGAGAGCGCGGTGGTGGAGCAGCTGATGGAGGGCGAGGCGGTGTTCCTCGCCGACGCCTCCACGGACCCGCGGATGCTGAACCGGCTCTCCGAGGAGTACGGCCCCGCGATGCTGCTGCCGCTGCAGAGCGGCGGCCGGGTCCTCGGCGCCCTCGCCGCCCCGCGGGCCCGCGGGGCGCGGCAGTTCACGGAGGACGAGCGGACGCTGGCGACCCAGTTCGCCTCGCAGGCGGCGCTCGCGCTGATGATGGCCGAGGCGCAGCGGGACCGGGAGCGGCTCGCCGTCTTCGAGGACCGCGACCGGATCGCCCGGGACCTGCACGACCTGGTCATCCAGCGCCTGTTCGCCACCGGGATGATGCTGGAGAGCGCGCAGCGCAAGTCGGTCGTGCCGGCCGTGCAGGAGGGCGTCGGCAAGGCCGTGGACGAGCTGGACGTGACCATCCAGGAGATCCGTACGGCGATCTTCGCGCTCCAGCAGGGACCGGCCGAGGCCCCCTCGGGGCTGCGCACCCGCGTGCTGCGGGAGATCAACATGGCGGCGGTGCCGCTCGGCTTCAAGCCCGCGCACCGCTTCGTCGGCGCGATCGACACGACCGTCGGCGACCTCACCGGCAAGAACCTCGTCGCCGCGCTGCGCGAGGCGCTGTCGAACGCCTTCCGGCACGCCGAGGCCACCCGGATCGAGGTGGTCGTGGACGCCACCGTCATCCTGCCCGACGGCACCCAGGGCGTACGGCTGTCGGTCGCCGACGACGGCATCGGCATCCCGGCGGGCGGCCGCCGCAGCGGACTGCGCAACCTGGCCCGGCGCGCCGAGTCGCTGGGCGGCGCGAGCCGGGTCGGCCCGGGCATCGGCGCGGACGGCGGCGGTACGACGGTGGTGTGGGAGGCCCCGCTCTAGAGCGCGCCCTGCGCCTGCGCGGCCCCGCTACCGAGCGCGTTGTGTGGCTGCGCCTGTGCGGGCGCCCCAGCGTGCCCGCACCCGTGCGGGCCGCGTCCTAGAGCACGCCCTGCGCTGCTGCCCGGGTGGCCTCGGCGACCAGCTGCTCGATGACGACGGCGACGCCGTCCTCGTTGTTGCCGACGGTCCGGCCGGAGGCGGCGGCGATCACGTCCGGGTGGGCGTTGCCCATGGCGTACGAGCGGCCGGCCCAGCTGAGCATCTCGATGTCGTTGGGCATGTCGCCGAAGGCCGCGACCTGCTCGGGCGGGATGCCGCGCGCGGCGCAGCAGCGGGCGAGGGTGGACGCCTTGGAGACGCCGAGGCCGCTGATCTCGATGAGCGCGGTGGGGCTGGAGCGGGTGAAGGAGGCCAGGTCGCCGGCGGCCGCGCGGGCGGTGGCGAGGAAGACGTCCGGGTCGAGCTCGGGGTGCTGGGCGAGCAGCTTCAGGACCGGGGCGGCGGCGCCGGGCGCCTCCTCGAAGAGCAGCTTCTCGGCCGTGGCGACGGTGGCCCCGGGGTCGAGGAAGAACGGCGGGTACTCCGGCTCGTAGTGGATGCCGGTGGTGAGCTCGACGGCGAAGGTGGTGCCGGCGGCGGCCTCGCGCAGCGCCCGGACGACCTCCAGGGCGATCGGCCGCTCCAGCGGGCGGACCTCCAGGAACGCGCCGCCCGAGTGCAGGTCGACGACCGCGGCGCCGTTGGCGCAGATGGCGAGGCCGTGGCCGTGGACGTGCTCGCTGACGACGTCCATCCAGCGGGCCGGGCGGCCGGTGACGAAGAAGACCTCGATGCCGGCCCGCTCGGCGGCGGCGAGGGCGGCGACCGTGCGCTCCGAGACGGACTTGTCGTCCCGCAGCAGGGTGCCGTCGAGGTCGGTGGCGATCAGGCGGACGGTGTCAGGTGAGGTCACCTCGTCATTGTTCCGTACAACGTGCACGTGCGTGCGAGGGAGTGCACATTTGAGTGGCTGTATGTGGCTCCCTCGCCACGCTTTGTGTCAGGTCTGCTCAGCCGAGCTGGGCGACGGCCTCCGTGGCGATCTTCTCGAAGACGGCCTGGTCGGCGGCGAACACGGAGTCGGGGATCGGCCAGTGGATCACCAGCTCGGTGAAGCCCAGCTCCTGGTGGCGCCCGGCGAAGTCGACGAAGGCGTCGAGAGAGTCGAGGACCGTGTTCTGCTCCGGGGTGAAGCCGGTGAGCAGGATCTTGTCCAGTTCGGTGGCGTCGCGGCCGATCTCCGCGCACGCCTTGCCGAGCTTGTCGAGCTGCCCGGCGACGGCCGCGACCGACTGCTCGGGCGTCCCCGTCTCGTACAGCTTCGGGTCGCCGGTGGTCACCCACGCCTGCCCGTGGCGTGCGGCGAGCTTCAGCCCGCGCGGGCCGGTCGCGGCGACGGCGAACGGCAGCCGCGGCCGCTGGACGCAGCCGGCGACGTTGCGGGCCTCGTCGGCCGCGTAGAAGGTGCCGCGCTCGGTCACGGTGTCCTCGGTGAGCAGCCGGTCGAGCAGCGGCACGAACTCGGCGAAGCGGTCGGCGCGCTCGCGCGGCGTCCACGCCTCCTGCCCCAGCACGGTGGCGTCGAAGCCGTTGCCGCCGGCGCCGATGCCGAGGGTGACGCGGCCGCCGGAGATGTCGTCGAGGGAGATCAGCTCCTTGGCGAGGGTGACCGGGTGCCGGAAGTTCGGCGAGGTCACCAGCGTCCCGAGGCGCATCCGCTCGGTCGCCGTCGCGGCGGCGGTGAGCGTGGGCAGCGCCCCGTACCAGGGGCCGTCGCGGAAGCTCCGCCAGGACAGGTGGTCGTAGGTGTACGCGGCGTGGAAACCGAGGTCCTCGGCCTGCCGCCAGGTCTTCTGGCCCTCGCTCCACCGGTGGATGGGGAGGATCACGGTGCTCAGACGCATGTCATCGACCCTACGGCAGCCGTCAGCAGCCGGCGCCCTCTGTCTTGACGACCTCTTTGTCCCGACTCAGCGCCACAGCCAGCTCAGCAGGGTGGTCGCCGTGAACACCGTGCCCGCCGCCAGGGAGACCGCGCGCGGGGTCAGCCACCCGGGGCCCGCCAGGGGCTGGGACTGCGGGACCGGAGCCAGCAGCGCGTCTGCGAAGGCCTGGGCGGTCGGCGGTCGGTCCGCCGGCTCGACGGACATCGCGGCCCGTAGCAGCAGGGCGACGTGCGGTGGGAGCTCCGCTCCGGCTGGGAGCACCGGCAGCGTCGAGGCGGCCGGCTGGTCGGTCATCAGGGCTGTGGCGCGTCCGCCCGGGCCGAACGGCTTCTGTCCGGTCAGCAGCTCGTAGGCCACGACGGCCAGCGCGTACACGTCCGCCCGGCCGTCGAACCCGCCGGTCTGGAAGGCCTGCTCCGGTGCCATGTACGCGGGCGTGCCCGTGGTCACCGTCAGCCCGGACGCGTCGGCCAGTTGCTTCGCGCTGCCCAGATCCGCGACCAGCACCGCGGCGGGCGCGGGGTCGGTGGCGAGCAGCAGGTTGGACGGTTTGACGTCGCGGTGCACCACACCCGCCTCGTGCAGGACCTGGACCGCGTAGCCCGCCTCCGCGGCCAGCCGCAGCGCCTCCTGCGGGTCGCACTGCCCGACCCGGTCCGCCAGGGTGCCGCCGCGTACGTAGTCCATGACGAAGTAGGGCCGGTCGTCCTGCACCCCGACGTCGTGCACCCGGACCACCCGCGGGCTGGCGATCCGGCGCAGCAGCCTCGCCTCCGCCAGGAACCGCTCGCGCACATCGGCGTTGGCGGCCCAGTTCTCGGCCAGCACCTTCACCGCGACCTCGGTGTCGAGCTCCGGATCGTAGGCCTTCCAGACCGTCGCGAAGGAGCCGGCTCCGAGCCGCTCCAGGAGGAGGTAACGGCCGAGCTTGCGCATGTGGCAGCATTCTGCCGGAGTCGGGGGGAGCGTGGAACTCCCGTTCGACGGCGGGATGCCAGGCGGGACGATACGGGGGTCCGGGTGTTCGAGGAAGGCGAGCTGGAACGGCTCGTGGCGGCGGCTCAGGCGGGGGACCCGGGGGCGATGGAGTACCTGCTGGCCAGGCTGCGGCCGGTGGTGCTGCGCCGCTGCTCGCGCTTCCTGCCCCACCACGCCGACGCGGAGGAGGCCGCGCAGGACGCGCTCCTGTCCATCAGCACGCACCTGGGCGAGTACGGCGGCCGCGGCTCCTTCCTGGGCTGGGTGATGGTGATCGCCTCGAACGCCGCCCGGTCCACCTACCGCTCGATGCGCCGGCGCGCCGAGGACAGCCACGCCGACCTCCCCGAGTCCGTCGACCCGCGCACCACCAGCGTCATCGCCGGGACCAGGATCGACCTGATGGAGGCGCTGGCCGCGCTGGAGCAGCAGCACCCCTCCCTGGTGGAGTCCTTCGTGCTGCGCGACCTGGGCGACCTGACCTACGCCCAGGTGGCCGAGGAGCTGGACGCCCCGTTGGGCACGGTCAAGGACCGTATCCACCAGGCCCGCCGCTTCATGCGCGAGCACCTGGTCACCGGTCCGTGAACGGTGGTCCCGCGACGGGCGGCGGCCGTGCCGTCGTCCGGCCCCGGTCCGCCCTCGTCGCCCTGGTGGCAGCCGCCGCGCTCGGGCTGGCGACCGGCCGGTTCGTCCTGCCACCGCCCCCCGGCGCCGACGCGCACCCGGCAGCGCGGTCGGGTGCCGCGGTCGGCGGGGCATCCCAGGGCGCGTCCGCTCTCGCGACGCCCGGAGGGTCCGCCCCGACGCCCGCTCCCTCGGCCTCCGGCTCCGCCTCGCCGACGGGTGCGACCGGGCCGGTGACGACGGCGAACCTGCTGGAACCCGCGGCCTTCGGCCCGGACGTCGGCGTCGGGCGGATCCACGTCACCGACCGGTTCGGCGACGGGCATTACGCCAACGCGGCCTGCACCGGGGAGAAGACCCTCACCGAGACCCTGGGCGGGCCCGGTGCCCACTTCCGCGGACTGATGACCGGCCCCCGCACCAGCACGGACGACGTCACGCTGGCCGCCGACCACACCGACCAGGTCGCCCGCGAGGTCGCCGCCGAGGCCCGGAGCGCTTCCCTGGCGCAGAACTTCGCCCAGCGCCTGCTGCTGGAGCAGGTGCCCTGCCAGGAGGAAACGCCGGGGCACTGGGTCTACGGAAAGATCACGACGCTGCGGCTCGCCCCGGACGTCACCGCGAGCTGGATGGGCGCCTACCAGGGATCGCTCAACACCACCGGCACAGCGCCCGAGGGCCAGGAGCCCTGCGGCGGCATCGCCGTGCTGCGCAGCGGCAGCCACTACGGGGTGCTGGAGGTCGATGCCTGCCTGGGGACGGCCGCGATGGACCGCGTCGTCAGGACCGCTTTGTCACGGCTGTGAAACAGCCGGTCAGGGCTCCAACTTTCCCTCCTCCGGCGGCATCACCCCGGTTGTACGAGGACGCAGCAGGCGTCCCGACCAGCAGGGGGACCAGATGACCGAGAACCAGACCGTCCAGCAGAAGTCCGTTCGCCGCAACCGGGTCGCCGCCGCGGCCTGCTTCGCCGCCGCACTGATCACGGCCACCGTCGTAGGCACCCAGTCGGCCACCGCCGCCGGGACCGCCCACCGCACCGCCGCCGCCCACCCGGCCGCGGTCTCCGTCGCCGCGCCCCGACTCGGCTCCGCCGACCTCGTCCAGAGCGAGGACTTCCAGAAGGGCCTGAACCCGGTCGGCGCGACCGTCGCGCTGAACGGACGCCAGGGGCTGTCCGCGTGCTCCGGCGAGGAGACGATGCGCGACCTGACCAAGGGCAAGGCCACCGCGTACGCGTCCGTGAACTGGACCTTCAGCACCGACGGCCGGCTGAGCGAGTCGGCCGCGAGCGCCCCCACCAAGACCGCGGCCGCCTCCTGGGAGAAGCAGCTCGTCGCGCTCGTCCAGGACTGCCAGGACGAGCCCGCCGGTCACTGGCACTACGGCGCGGCCCACACCCTGACCACCGCCGGCGGCACCGCCCACTGGTACCCGGCCTACAACGGCGACGGCACCGTCAGCGGCGGGGTCGCGGTCCTGCGCAGCGGCACCAGGGTCGCCATCGCCGAGCTCACCGGCCGGCCCACCGGCGCCCCCGCCTACGTCGAAGGCATCGCCACCGCGGCACTGAACCGCCTCTCCTCCTGAACGGCAGTCCCGCTCCGCCCGCGCCGCCGGGCGGAGCCGGCTCCCCGCGGGAAGCTACTTGCGGATCCGGCCCGACAGCCAGGGGGAGAGCATGCGGAGCGTGACGAGCTCCTTGTAGGTCTCGTCGCCGGGGAGCGGGACGACCAGCCACTGGCCCGGCGGGAAGAAACGGCCCTTGACGTGGGCGAGGCCGCCGAGGGCGGAGCGGAGGAAGGCGGGTACGGAGTCGCGCGGGACGTCGTCGAAGACGACTCCTTCGACGGTGATCTGCGCGTCGTCCTCGGGGTAGAGGCGGACGGTGATCGACGGGGTGCCGCCGAGTTCGACGAACGCCTCGTGGGGGAGGGTGCCGTCCGGGTCGAGGACGGCGAAGGCGCCGGCGGAGGTGCGGCGGGAGGTCTGGTCGGCGCCGATGTCGTCGGTGACGAGCATCTCCAGGTTGTACTCCTCGGCCACCTCGCGGATGACGGCGACGGCCGATTCGGTCGTGGGCAGGTGCGGGTGATGGGCTCCCATGGGCACGATCATGCCCGACCGTTCCGGTGCCGGCCTCAGCCGGGGAAGCGGATGAACTCCGGCGGTACGGCGTCGGTGAGCCAGACGCCGTTGGCACTGACGTGGAACACGTGCCCGGCCCGGTGCATCGCGCCCGCGTCGATGCTCAGCACCACCGGGCGGCCGCGGCGCGCGCCGACGCGGGTGGCGGTCTCGCGGTCGGGCGAGAGGTGGACGTGGTGCCGGGTCATGGGGCGCAGGCCCTCGGCCCGGATGGCGGGGAGCCGGCCGGCGACCGTACCGTGGTAGAGGTACGCGGGCGGTTCGGCGGCCGGCAGACCGAGGTCGACCGGGACGGTGTGGCCCTGGCTGGCCCGGATCCGGGTGCCCTCGATCGCGAAGCGCTTCTTGTCGTTGGCGGCGACCACGTGGTCGAGCTCGGCGCGGGTGATCGGGAAGCCGTGCGCGGCGGCGGCCCGCAGGAGCGCGTCGATCTCGGTCCAGCCCTGGGCGTCGAGCACGAGCCCGATGCGTTCGGGCTGGTGGCGCAGGTGTTTCGAGAGGTATTTCGACACCTTCACGGTGCGTTTCTCGTCGTTCATGAATTCATTGAAGCTCCAGGTTTGATCCACAGCCAACTGTATTTATCCACAGGCAAGTTGGCGTTTCTGTGGACAACGAGCCTGGAAATTCAACTGGATTGATCTACTTGACTATTGTCTATGGCATTTGAGGCAAGTGCGTCCAATGTCCTGGTCTGCACCTCTCGTTCGGCGGCCGCCGCGACGAACGCCGACACGTTCTCCTGGCCAACGAGCCGCTGTACGGCCCGGATCGTCTCCGGCGGCAGTGCGACCGTACGGGGCTCCCGCCCCTCCGGCGGGGGTGCGTCCGGGGAGAGGTGGAACTGAAGGTGCGCGGTGGCGAACAGGCGCATCGCCCGGGCCAGTTCGGCGTCCACGGTCTGCTGCGCGAGCGGGCGGAGCCGGCGCACCAGATCCGTCGCCTCCTCCGCGTCCGCGTCCGTCGGCGGCCGGTGCTCCAGGTAGCGGGCGAAGACGTGCTCGCTGGTGAACTCCAGGAAACGGGCGGCGATGTGCTCGACCTGGCCGCGAAGTTCCCGCAGATGACCGGTGATCGCGGCGAGCGGCACGCCCGCCGCGTGCAACTCGGCCGCCACCGCCAGCTCTTGGGGGCTCGGGACGAGGTACTCCTCGGTCTCCCGGTCCGGGATGCGCTCCAGGACACCGAGCTCGATGGCCTCCCGGACCGCGTCCTCGTCGGGCTCGCCGCCGAACCGCGCGTCGAGCTCGGCGCGCGAGATCCGGTCGGCCTCCTCGTCCGTCCACGGCCCGTCGACCTCGGCGACGAGCCCCAGGACCCCGCCGAGCCCGCGCCCGGCGTCCCACGCCTCCAGGAGCTCCTTGATGGAGGCCAGGGTGTAGCCGCGGTCCAGCAGGTCGGCGATCTGCCGCAGCCGGGCCAGATGCGTGTCCCCGTACACGTTGGACCGGCCGCGGCGCTCCGGGCGGGGCAGCAGCCCGCGGTCCTGGTAGGCGCGGATCGTCCGCACGGTGGCCCCGCTGCGATGGGCCAGATCCTCGATCCGGTACTCCGGATGCGACCCCGGCCCCGAACCGGACCCCGGATGTGCTGACTGCTCCGACAAAACCGCTCCCACCGACCGCTCCCTTCACCCGTCGAGGGATCGTACGACCCGCCGCGCCCCGGCCCGGGGCCGTCCCCTACGCCGGCGGCTGCCAGCGCGCGAGGCCGCGCAGCACGCCCGGCGCCAGCCGGGACAGGACGTGGGCGCCGCGGGCCTCCGGGGTCACCGGGACCACGGCCTCGTTGCGCAGCACCGCGCGCAGGATCGCGTCCGCGACCTTCTCCGGCGGGTAGTTGCGCAGCCCGTAGAGCCGCGACGCCTTCTTCTGGCGGCGCTTCTCCTCGGCCTCGTCCGTGACGCCCGCGAACCGCGCGGTCGACGTGATGCCCGTGTTCACGATGCCCGGGCAGATCGCCGAGACCCCGATGCCCTGCCCGGCGAGCTCGGCCCGCAGGCACTCGCTGAGCATCAGCACCGCCGCCTTCGACGTGCTGTACGCGGGCAGCGCGCGGGACGGCTGGAAGGCCGCCGCCGACGCCGTGTTGACGATGTGGCCGCCCTGGCCGCGCTCGGCCATCTGCGCGCCGAAGGCCCGGCAGCCGTGGATCACGCCCCACAGGTTGACGTCGAGGACCCGCTTCCACTCCTCGCTCGTGGTGTCGAAGAAGGAGCCGGTCAGACCGATGCCCGCGTTGTTGACCAGGACGTCGACCACGCCGTACTCGCTCGCCACCTTCGCGGCCAGCTTCTCCATCGCCTGCTCGTCGGCGACGTCGGCGGTCTCGCCCCAGGCCGCGGGCGCCCCGATGAGCCGGGACATCTCCGCCGTACGGGCCGCGCCCTCGGCGTCCCGGTCCACGGCTATCACCCGGGCGCCGGCCTCGGCGAAGGCGAAGGCGGTGGCCCGGCCGATGCCGCTGGCGGCGCCGGTCACCAGGACCAGCTGCCCGCCGAAGCGCTCCGCGTACTCCGGACGCACCCCGCTCTTCGCCGCCGTCTTCGGTGCCCTGGCCGCCGGGTCCTCGTTCGCCTCGACGAACTCGGTGATCCACGCCGCCAGTTGGTCCGGCCTGGTGCGGGGCACCCAGTGCTTGGCCGGCAGGGTGCGCCGGGTCAGGTCCGGCACCCAGGCGGCCAGGTCGTCGTAGAGCCGCTCGGAGAGGAAGGCGTCACCGGTCGGCGTGATCAGCTGCACCGGCACGTGCGCGTACGCGTCGGTGCGGGGGCGGAGCATCCGGGCCCGCACGTTGTCCCGGTAGAGCCAGGCGCCGTGCGCCGCGTCGGCCGGCAGGGACGGCGTCGGGTAGTCGCCGGCCGGGATCCCCTCGACCCGCTCCAGCATGCGCGGCCAGCGCTTCCCGAGCGGCCCGCGCCAGGCGAGCTCCGGCAGCGAGGGCGTGTGCAGCAGGTACACGTACCAGGACTTGGCGCCCTGGCCGAGGAGCTGGCCGACCCGGCGCGGGGTGGGCCTGGCCATCCGGTTCTTGATCCAGTGCCCGAAGTGGTCGAGCGACGGCCCGGACATCGAGGTGAAGGAGGCGATCCGGCCCTCGGTGCGCGGCACGGTGGCGAACTCCCAGGACTGCACCGAGCCCCAGTCGTGGCCGACCAGGTGGACCGGGCGGTCCGGGCTGACCGCGTCCGCGACGGCGAGGAAGTCGTCCGTCAGCTTCTCCAGGGTGAAGCCGCCGCGCAGCGGCGTCGGCGCCGTCGACCGGCCGTGGCCGCGCACGTCGTAGAGGACCACGTGGAAGCGCCCGGCGAGCCGGACCGCGACCTCCGACCAGACCTCCTTGGAGTCCGGATAGCCGTGCACGAGCAGCACGGTCGGCCGGCTCTCGTCGCCCAGCTCGGCCACGCACAGCTCGATCCCGCCCGTACGGACCCAGCGCTCCCGCGCCCCCTCGAGACCCGCGATCCCCGCCATCACGCGGCCACCCCTTCCTCGTTCCAGCGCCGCACGTGCGGCAGGTCGTCGTCCAGCCAGAACGCGCTCTGCTCGGGGTCCTTCGAGTCGGTGACGACCAGGATCTCCTCGAACTTCGCGCCCGTACCCCGGAATCCGAGGTGCGGCTCGACCGCCCACAGGCCCGGCCTGGGCGGGTGGTCGGAGAACTTGTACGGGGACCACAGCGGCGACCAGCCGTCGCGGTGGCCGTGCAGGGCGTCGCTCACCAGGCCCTTGAGGGACTGGGTGCCGAAGCCGAACAGGGTGGGCGCCCAGCGGCGCTCCCTGACCCGGTCGACCTTGTGGGCGATGACGCCGAAGGGATAGGCCCGGTGCCGGTTCGCATAGCCCTGGCGGACCATGAGCCGGTCCACGTCCTCGTAGATCTCGCGCAGCGTGCGGCGCTCGCGCACCTCGCGCAGGATCAGCTCGCGGTGGTCCCTGAGATCGGCGAGCAGCTTGTCGTGGACCGGGTTGAGGCCGAGGCAGCCGGAGTAGCCGATGTCCGCCGTGTAGCCCCTGTGGACCGGGGCCATGTCCAGGATGAACGGCATCCCGGCCTCCAGCTTCCGGTTCGTGGGGAAGAACTGGAGGGGGATCTTGAAGTCGACGAAGGCCGTGCGGTCGCCGAACCAGGCGAAGGGCCGGTGGAACCAGTCCTTCACCCCGCGCTCGTACAGCCACTCGCGCTGCATCCGCGCCGCCTCGCGCTCCGTCACACCCGGCTTGAGCTGGGCCGCGACGGCCTCCGCGCACTCGTACGAGAGCCGCTGGACCTCTCTGAACCCGCGCAGCTCCTCGGTGAGTCCGCCCGTCACTGCCGTGCCTGCCGATGCCATGCCACCCCGCCCGTCCTGTGTGAGCGCGCGTGAGCGTCCGGTAGCCCTACGCGTCCGTAACTTGACATCGATGAATGTGACAATGCCTGGAGGCTGCGTCAAGGGGTGTGCACGAGCCTGTGGAAAACGAGACCTTGGTCGCGGCTCCCCTACGGGCTTGTACGTCTGGAGTCGGAGAGGGATCGAGCCGTTGGGCTGACGACTGCCGTGACGCACACCACTACCTTCGAAACGTGACTGTGATCGCCACCGAAAGCCTCAGCAAGCGGTTCCCCCGGGTGACCGCTCTCGACCGGCTCTCCCTGGACATCGGGCCCGGTGTGACCGGACTGGTGGGTGCCAACGGAGCCGGCAAGTCCACGATGATCAAGATCCTGCTCGGCCTGTCCCCGGCCACGGAGGGCCGCGCCGAAGTCCTCGGACTCGACGTCGCCACCGCCGGCGACCGCATCCGCGAACGCGTCGGGTACATGCCGGAGCACGACTGCCTGCCACCCGACGTCTCGGCCACCGAGTTCGTCGTCCACATGGCGCGGATGTCCGGCCTGCCGCCGACCGCCGCCCGCGAGCGGACCGCCGACACCCTGCGCCACGTCGGTCTGTACGAGGAGCGCTACCGCCCCATGGGCGGCTACTCGACCGGCATGAAGCAGCGCGTGAAGCTGGCCCAGGCCCTCGTCCACGACCCGCAGCTGGTGCTGCTCGACGAGCCGACGAACGGCCTCGACCCGGTCGGCCGCGACGACATGCTCGGCCTGATCCGCCGCGTGTGGACGGACTTCGGCATCTCGGTCCTGGTCACCTCGCACCTGCTCGGCGAGCTGGAGCGCACCTGCGACCACGTCGTCGTCATCGACGGCGGCAAGCTGCTCCGCTCCAGCTCCACCCGCGACTTCACCCGCACCACGACCACCCTCGCGGTCGAGGTCACCGACACCGACGAGCACCCGGACGGCACGGAGGCACTGCGCGCGGCCCTCACCGCCGCCGGCGTGAAGCTCCACGCGGGCGTGGAGGACGGGCTGCCGGGCGCCGGTCACATCCTGCTCCTCGACGCCCCGGGCGAGGAGACCTACGACCTCGTCCGTGACACCGTCGCCGGCCTCGGCCTCGGCCTGGTCCGCATGGAGCAGCGCCGCCACCACATCGCCGAGGTCTTCAAGGCCAACGACCAGCAGCAGGAGGAGGTGCCGGCGCGATGAGCACCCACGCCACCGAGAACTCGGCGAACGGCTCGGCGGACACCCGTATCCACAACATCGGGTACCGCAGTTACGACGGGCCGCGCCTCGGCCGCGCCGCCGCCCGCCGGGCGCTGTTCTCGCAGTCGCTGCGCGGCGCGTACGGCCTCGGCCGCAGCGCCAAGTCCAAGGTGCTGCCGATGCTGCTGTTCGCCGTGATGTGCGTGCCCGCACTGGTCATCGTGGCGGTCGCGGTCTTCACCAAGGCCCCGAAGCTGGTGATGGAGTACACGCAGTACGCGATCTTCCTCCAGATGGTGATCGCCATCTTCGTGGCCGCCCAGGCCCCGCAGTCCGTCTCCCGCGACCTGCGCTTCCGGACCGTGCCGCTGTACTTCGCCCGCCCGATCGAGCGCGTGGACTACGTCCTCGCCAAGTTCGCCGCGATGTCCTCGGCGCTCTTCATCCTGACCGCCTCCCCCCTGCTGATCCTCTGGATCGGATCGCTGCTCGCCAAGATGGACTTCGCCGACCAGACCGAGATGTTCGGCCAGGGCCTGGTGTCCGTGGCCCTGCTGTCCCTCCTCTTCGGCGGCATCGGGCTCGTCATGGCGGCCCTCACCCCGCGCCGCGGCTTCGGCGTCGCCGCCGTCATCGCCACGCTGGTGATCTCGTACGGAGCGGTCTCCACCCTCCAGGGCATCGCCTACGGCACCGACAACATCGGCGCCGTCAAGTGGATCGGCCTGTTCTCCCCGCTCACCCTCATCGGCGGGGTGCAGGACGCCTTCCTCGGCGCGCCCACCGCCGCACCCGGCGGGGAGGCCGCGGCGCCCGGCACCGGGGTCGGCGTGATCTACCTGCTGGTCGTCCTCGCGCTCATCGCCGGTTCGTACGGTGTGCTGATGCGCCGCTACCGAAAGGTCGGGCTGTGACCACGCTCAACATCGACCACGCCTCGCGCTGGTTCGGAAACGTGGTGGCCGTCAACGACGTCACCATGACCATCGGCCCGGGCGTCACCGGCCTGCTCGGTCCCAACGGCGCCGGCAAGTCCACCCTCATCAACATGATGGGCGGCTTCCTCGCCCCCTCCACCGGCACCGTCACCCTCGACGGGGAGACGATCTGGCGCAACGAGTCGGTCTACAAGGAGATCGGCGTCGTGCCCGAGCGGGAGGCGATGTACGACTTCCTCACCGGCCGCGAATTCGTCGTCGCCAACGCCGAGTTGCAGGGCCTCGGCGACGCGGAGGCCCAGAAGGCCCTCGCCACGGTGGAGATGGAGTACGCGCAGGACCGCAAGATCGCCACGTACAGCAAGGGCATGCGGCAGCGCGTGAAGATGGCCTCGGCCCTCGTCCACGAGCCGTCGGTGCTGCTGCTCGACGAGCCGTTCAACGGCATGGACCCGCGCCAGCGCATGCAGTTGATGGACCTGCTGCGCCGGATGGGCGCCGACGGCCGCACGGTGCTGTTCTCCTCGCACATCCTGGAGGAGGTCGAGCAGCTCGCCTCGCACATCGAGGTGATCGTGGCCGGACGGCACGCCGCCTCCGGCGACTTCCGGCGCATCCGCCGGCTGATGACCGACCGGCCGCACCGCTATCTCGTCCGCTCCAGCGACGACCGGGCCCTCGCGGCGGCGCTGATCGCCGACCCGTCGACGGCCGGCATCGAGGTCGACCTCACGGAGGGCGCCCTGCGCATCCAGGCCGTGGACTTCGGCCGGTTCACCGCGCTGCTTCCGAAGGTCGCCAAGGAGCAGGGCATCCGGCTGCACACGGTCTCGCCCTCGGACGAGTCCCTCGAATCCGTCTTCTCGTACCTCGTAGCGGCCTGAAAGGAGCCCGACCGATGTATCACCCCACCGTCGCCCGGCTCACCTACCGGGCCCTCCTCGGCCGCAGGCGGGCGCTGATCCTCTTCGCGCTGCCCGCCCTGCTGATCGTGATCGCCGCGGCGGTCCGGATGTTCAACGGCGCCGACGACCAGGTCGCCGCCAACTTCCTCGGCGGCTTCGCGCTCGCCACGATGGTGCCGCTGATCGGTGTGATCGCCGGCACCGGAGCGATCGGACCGGAGATCGACGACGGCTCGATCGTCTATCTCCTCGCCAAGCCGGTGAAGCGGTCGACGATCATCGTCACCAAGCTGACCGTGGCCGTCGCCGTCACCATGGTCTTCTCCGCCGTGCCGACCCTGATCGCCGGCTTCGTCCTCAACGGCAACGGCCAGCAGGTGGCGGTCGCCTACACCGTGGCGGCCCTGGTGGCCTCCATCGCCTACAGCGCGCTGTTCCTGCTGCTCGGCACGGTCAGCCGGCACGCCGTCGTCATCGGCCTGGTCTACGCCCTGGTCTGGGAGGCGCTGTTCGGCTCCCTGATCTCCGGCGCCAAGACCCTCAGCGTCCAGCAGTGGGCGCTCGCGCTCGCCGAGAAGGTCACCGGCGACGCCCTGATCACCTCCGAGGTGGCGCTGCCGACGGCGGTGGTGCTGCTCGTCGCGGTGACGGTCGGCGCGACCTGGTTCGCGGCCGCCAAGCTGCGGACGATGACGCTGGCGGGCGAGGAGTAGACCGTACGGCTCCGAGGGCGCCTGCCCGGAGTCACCGGGGGCAGGGCCCGGAGCCGCCGGCCCCAAGGCCCGGAGTCACCGGCCTCAGGGCCCGGGTCCGCCGGCCTCAAGGCCCGGCGCTCCGGGCCGCCCGGCTCGTGGCCCGCGCGGCCCGGAGTCGCACGGTCTGACGACCCGACGAGGTCCTCAGACCGTACGGTTCCGGGCCGCGAGCAGTCCCACCGCCAGCGCCGTCGCGCACACGCCGAGCACCACGGCCAGCGGCAGCGTCCAGGAGCCGCTCGCCTGGTGCAGAGCGCCCGCGGCCAGCGGACCCGCGGCGGCCATGAGATAGCCGACGGTCTGGGCCATTCCGGAGAGCCGGGCGGCCGTCGCCGCGTCGCCCGTGCGCAGCACGATCAGGGTGAGCGCGAGGCCCACCGCGCCGCCCTGCCCGACGCCGAGCAGCGCCGACCAGAGCCAGGCGCCCGCGACCGGGGCCACCATGAGGCCCGCGTAACCGGCCGCCACCAGCGAGGTGACCAGCACGATCAGCGGGCGCTGGCTGCGCATCCGGCCCGCGAGCAGCGGCACGGCGAAGGCGCCCGCCACCTGCATCAGGTTGTTGAAGGCGAAGACGACACCGGCGGTGGAGCGGCTCATCCCGTGGTCCGTGAAGATCGTCGGCATCCAGGCGATCAGCACGTACGTCCACAGCGACTGAAGCCCCATGAAGAGCGTGACCTGCCAGGCCAGCGCCGACCGCCACACGTTCACCGGCCGCGGGGCCACGGCGGCGGACGGCACGGGCCGCGCCTCGTGCCCCGTACGGCCCCGGGCGATCAGCAGCTGCGGCAGCCAGGCGAGTGCCGCGACGACGGCGAGCAGCGACCAGACGCCCAGGGACGCCTGCCAGCCGCCGAGGGCCCGCTCCAGCGGCACCGAGGAGGCGGCGACGAGGGTGGCGCCCGCGATCATGGCGCCCGTGTAGACGGAGGTCATGGACGCGGCCCGGTCCGGGAAGTCACGCTTGATCAGGCCCGGCATCAGGACGTTGAGCAGGGCGATCGCGGTGCCGACCAGGACACCGCCCGCGTAGAGCGCGGCCGCCGCCGGCAGGATCCGCACCAGGATGCCCGCGCCGAGCAGCAGCAGGGCCGCGAGGAGGACCCGCTCGGCGCCGAAGCGCCGGCCGAGCCAGGGTGCCACCAGCGCGCCGAGGCCCAGGAAGAGCACCGGCACCGAGGTCACCAGGGAACTGGCCGCCGCCGACAGTCCGTACGTCTCCGCCAGCTCGCTCACCAGCGGCGACACGCTGGCAAGGGCGGCCCGCATGTTGAGCGAGGCCAGCACGATGCCGACCAGGAGCAGCGCCGGATGCGCGAGCAGCGCCCGCCGGCCGGCCGCACCGGCGGCACCGGCCGCGCCGGTGGCACGGGCGGCACCGGCCGCGCCGGTGGCAGAGGACCGGACGCCGGCCCCGGCTCCTACCCCGGCCCCGGCTCCCACCCCGGCCCCGGTCTTCGTCCCGGCCCCGGCCTTCCCGCAGGTCTCCGCCCCTGCCCCCGCGACGCCGCCCTCCGCGTCGACCAGGGCCCTCGTCGAGGAATCCGCCGTCACCGGGCATCTCCCTCGGCCGAGTCCGCCAGCGCCGCGTGCGCCTCCATCGGTACCCGCAGCAGCTCCCGGGCCCCCGCCTCCGCCGCCTCCGCGTCGCCCTCCTCGATGGCCACGACGACGGCCTCGTGCAGGTCGATGTCGACCGCCGGCAGTGCCGCGTCGCACAGCGCCTCGACGAGCACCTCGTGCACCTGGGTGGAGAAGAAGCGGTAGACCTCGCGGAAGGCGGTGTTGTGGGTGGCCTCGACGACCGCCAGGTGGAAGGCGAGGTCGGCGTCCGCGTCCCGGTCGCCCTCCTCGCGCAGGGTGGCCAGGGCCGCGCGCAGCCGCAGCAGGTCGTGGGTGTCGCGCCGCACGGCCGCGAGCCGCGCCGCCTCCGCCTCCAGGGCGGCGCGCAGCTCCAGGACGTCGCGGGCGCCCGCGTGCCGTACTGCGCCGAGGACGGCGGCCGGGTCGGCGGTGGACCTGACGAAGGTGCCGTTGCCCTGGCGGGACTCCAGGAGACCGGCGTGGACGAGGACCCGGACGGCCTCGCGGACCGTGTTGCGGCCGACGCCGAGGAGCGCCGCCAGCTCGTGCTCGGTGGGGATCCGGTCGCCGACCGCCCACTCGCCGGCCGCGAGCTGCGCCCGCAGTTGCTCGACCACGGAGTCCACCAGCGAGGTCCGTCCCGCCGCCTTCAGTGCCATCGTCACTCCTGCCTTCGGGGACATTCGCCCGGTTGCCCAGTCATCCTACAAGTGACGTCCCTCGCCTCCCCGGCCAGGCCACAGCGACCGGACTACTGTGGGCTCGTACGTGTGCCGAACACCCTCACCACCCTCGGGAGTCAGTCATGTCAGACCGCTTCGACGTCGTCGTACTCGGAGCTGGCCCCGGCGGCTACGTCGCCGCCATCCGCGCCGCCCAGCTGGGCAAGCGGGTCGCGGTCGTCGAGGAGAAGTACTGGGGCGGTGTCTGCCTGAACGTCGGCTGCATCCCCACCAAGGCGCTGCTGCGCAACGCCGAGCTCGCCCACATCTTCAACCACGAGGCCAAGACGTTCGGCATCAAGGTCGACGGCACGGTCTCCTTCGACTACGGCGAGGCGTTCCGCCGCAGCCGCACGGTCGCGGACGGCCGCGTCAAGGGCGTCCACTTCCTGATGAAGAAGAACGGGATCACCGAGTTCGACGGCCGGGGCACCTTCCTCGACGCGAACACCCTCCAGGTGGCGAAGGCCGACGGCACCACGCAGACGATCACCTTCGACAACTGCATCATCGCCACCGGCGCCACCGCGCGGCTGCTGCCCGGCACCGCCCTCAGCGACCGCGTCGTGTCGTACGAGGAGCAGATCCTCGCCGAGGACGCCCCGCAGTCGATCATCATCGCCGGTGCCGGCGCGATCGGCATCGAGTTCGCGTACGTCCTGAACAACTACGGCACCAAGGTCACCATCGTCGAGTTCCTCGACCGGATGGCCCCGCTGGAGGACGAGGAGGTGTCCAAGGAGCTCGCGAAGCAGTACCGCAAGCTCGGCATCGACGTCCTCACCTCGACCCGCGTCGACGCCATCGACGAGTCCGGCCCGCAGGTCCGCGTCACCGTCACCGGCAAGGACGGCTCCCAGAAGGTCCTGGAGGCCGACAAGGTCCTGCAGGCCATCGGCTTCGCGCCGAACGTCTCCGGCTACGGCCTGGAGAACACCGGTGTCGCCCTCACCGAGCGCGGTGCCATCGACGTCGACGGCCGCTGCCGCACCTCCGTGCCGCACATCTACGCCATCGGTGACGTGACCGCGAAGCTGATGCTCGCGCACACCGCCGAGGCCATGGGCGTCATCGCCGCCGAGACCATCGCGGACGCCGAGACGATGGAGCTCGACTACCCGATGATCCCGCGCGCCACCTACTGCCAGCCGCAGATCGCGAGCTTCGGCTACACCGAGGCCCAGGCGCGCGAGAAGGGCTACGACGTCAAGGTCGCCAAGTTCCCGTTCATGGCGAACGGCAAGGCGCACGGCCTCGGCGACTCGACCGGCTTCGTGAAGATCGTCGCCGACGCGAAGTACGGCGAGATCATCGGCGCCCACCTGATCGGCCCCGACGTCACCGAGCTGCTGCCCGAGCTGACCCTGGCGCAGCAGTGGGACCTCACGGTCCACGAGGTCGCGCGCAACGTGCACGCGCACCCGACCCTGGGCGAGGCCGTGAAGGAAGCGATCCACGGCATCGCCGGTCACATGATCAATTTCTGAGGATTCCCGAGGGTTTCTCTCGGACGGAGAAGGTTTCGCTCATAAATCACCCAGCTCGGGGTGATAGGCACTGATATGTGCCGAGCAAAACCTCAAGCCGTTTCCCGGTGTCACCGGGTGGCGAACCGTCGCGGCCGATCAGGTCGTGGGTGCGTTCGTCACCCGGTACGCATCTCTGGCTGGCCGTCATCGCCATCACCAGCCTGGTCATCGCGCTCTCCCCGGACCGGCTGGAGCGTTATCTGCTGCACCGCAACAGCAGCAATCTCTTCCAGCTCTCCCACCATCCGATGCGCGCCCTGCTCGGCAGCGCCTTCTGGATCGAGAACCCGGGGAGCCTCCTCCTCTACGCCGTCCTCTTCGAGGTCCTGCACGCGCCCGTCGAGCGCTGGCTCGGCACGGTGAAATGGCTGATCGTCGTCGCCACCGCGCACGTCGCGGCCACCCTCATCAGCCAGGAGGTGGTCCTCCTCGCCATCCGGGACCAGCACGTGCCGCGCAGCATGGCGCACGTCGTCGACATCGGGGTGAGTTACGGGCTCGCGGCCTCCGCCGGCATCCTCACCTACCGGCTGCCGCGCCCCTGGCGCTGGCTGTACCTCGCCGGGGCGGTGGCCTTCTTCGCCGTGCCGCTGGTCACCAACCGCACGTACACGGACCTCGGGCACGCGATCTCGCTGGTGATCGGCCTGGCGTTCTGGCCGCTCGCCCGGTCCGAGGGGCCGGGGCCGGGGCGGGGACCACGGCCGGGACCGGGACCAGGGCCGGGGCCGGGGCGAAAACCGCTGGTGGGTGGCGGGGAGCCCGGCGCACACTAGGGGTACGGAAACGGGGCGGCCGCTTCGAGCGCGCGGAGGCGAACCGCGCGGGCCGCCCCGCTTTTCGTACTCCCTCTACTGCTGGAGCAGCCGCTCCAGGACGACGGCGATGCCGTCCTCCTCGTTCGAGCCGGTCACCTCGTCGGCGACCGCCTTCAGCTCCACGTGCGCGTTGGCCATCGCCACGCCCCGGGCCGCCCAGCCGAACATCGGGATGTCGTTGGGCATGTCGCCGAAGGCGATGGTCTCCGCGGCCTTCACGCCGAGCCGGCGCGCGGCGATGGAGAGCCCGGTGGCCTTGCTGAGGCCGAGCGGGACGATCTCCACGATGCCCGGGCCGGCCAGGACGACGTCGACGAGCCCGCCGACGGTCTCCCGGGCGATCAGGGTCAGCTCGTCGTCGGTCAGCGTCGGGTGCTGGATGTACAGCTTGGTCAGCGGCGCCGCCCACAGCTCGGCCGGGTCCTCGTACGGGACGTACGGCAGCGGCCCTTCCTGGCTCCGGTAGCCGGGGCCGATCAGGACCTCGCCCTCCAGACCGTCGCGGCTGGCGGCCAGGGCCAGCGGCCCCACCTCCGCCTCGATCTTGGAGAGGGCGAGGCCGGCGAGCTGCCGGTCGAGCGTGAGCGAGGTCAGCAGCCGGTGCTCACCGGCGTGGTAGACCTGTGCGCCCTGCCCGCACACCGCGATCCCCTCGTAGCCGAGGTCGTCGAGGATGTGCCGGGTCCAGGGCACCCCCCGCCCGGTCACGATGATGTGCGCCGCTCCGGCCTCGGTGGCCGCGAGGAGCGCCGCGCGCGTCCGGTCGGAGACGGACTCGTCGGCCCGCAGCAGCGTGCCGTCGAGATCCGTCGCGACCAGGCGGTAGGGGAACGTGCCCACGGGGAACGTGCTCACTTGGAGACCGGCTCCAGGACCTCACGGCCGCCGAGGTAGGGGCGCAGCACCTCGGGCACGCGCACCGAGCCGTCGGCCAGCTGGTGGTTCTCCAGGATCGCCACGATGGTGCGCGGGACGGCGCACAGCGTGCCGTTCAGGGTGGCCAGCGGCTGCACGGTCTTCTTGCCGTCCCGCTCCTCGCGCATGCGGACGGAGAGGCGGCGGGCCTGGAAGCCGTCGCAGTTGGAGGCCGAGGTCAGCTCGCGGTACTTGCCCTGGGTCGGGATCCACGCCTCGCAGTCGAACTTGCGCGAGGCCGAGGCGCCGAGGTCGCCGGTGGCGACGTCGATGACCTGGAACGGCAGCTCCAGGGAGGTGAGCCACTGCTTCTCCCAGTTCAGGAGCCGCTTGTGCTCGGCCTCGGCGTCCTCCGGAGCGACGTACGAGAACATCTCGACCTTGTCGAACTGGTGGACGCGGAAGATGCCGCGGGTGTCCTTGCCGTACGTGCCGGCCTCGCGGCGGAAGCACGGCGAGAAGCCGGCGTAGCGCAGCGGCAGCTTGTCGGCCTCGATGATCTCGTCCATGTGGTACGCGGCGAGCGGCACCTCGGACGTGCCGACCAGGTAGAAGTCGTCCTTCTCCAGGTGGTACACGTTCTCGGCGGCCTGGCCGAGGAAGCCGGTGCCCTCCATGGCGCGCGGGCGGACCAGCGCCGGGGTGAGCATCGGGATGAAGCCGGCCTCGGTGGCCTGCGCGATCGCCGCGTTGACCAGGGCGAGCTCCAGGAGCGCGCCGACGCCGGTGAGGTAGTAGAAGCGCGAGCCGGAGACCTTGGCGCCGCGCTCGACGTCGATGGCGCCGAGCGCCTCGCCGAGCTCCAGGTGGTCCTTGGGCTCGAAGCCCTCGGCGGCGAAGTCGCGGATGGTGCCGTGCGTCTCGAGGACGACGAAGTCCTCCTCACCGCCGACCGGCACGTCCTGGTGGACGATGTTGCCGAGCTGGAGCAGCAGCGCGCGGGCCGTCTCGTCGGCCTCGTTCTGCTCGGCCTCGGCGGCCTTGACGTCGGTCTTGAGCTGCTCGGCCTTCTGCAGCAGCTCGGCGCGCTCCTCGGGGGACGCCTTGGGGATCAGCTTGCCGAGCGCCTTCTGCTCGGAGCGGAGTTCGTCGAAGCGGACGCCGGACGACCTGCGCCGCTCATCGGCGGAGAGCAGGGCGTCGACGAGGCCGACGTCCTCTCCACGGGCGCGCTGGGAGGCGCGAACACGGTCGGGGTCCTCACGGAGCAGGCGAAGGTCAATCACCCCACCAGGCTACCGGTGCGGCAGGTACGGCCCTACCCGATATAGGATTGCGTGTCGCTTTGCCCGAATTGCTTCGCTTTCCAGCGAATTCCCCATTCGGAGTTCTGCACAGCGAGAGTGGGTTATCCACAGGCTGTGCGAAAGATCTGTGGATGAGCGCCACCCGTCGATCTTCAGGGCATTTTCCCACTCCTTCGAGTGGGAATTGCTCGCTCCAAAGTGTGGGGCCCCGGACCTGGGATGACGGCGATTTGTCGACCCGCGCCGACCGCCTTGTCGACTTGTCCCCAGGCCGAGGGGCGACCCTGTGGATAACTCAGGTCCGGCCGTCCTGGACCCGGGCCAGCCAGTCCGACGCCGCCGTGAACTCGGTGTCCGTCGTCCCGCGCCGCAGCGGCCGTACGTCCTCGGGCGCGACGCCCGCGCGCGGGTACGAGCCCAGGAAGCGCACCTGCGGGCAGATCCGCTTCAGGCCCATCAGTGCCTCGCCGACCCGCCGGTCCGAGATGTGGCCCTCGGCGTCCACGGCGAAGCAGTAGTTGCCGATGCCCGCGCCCGTCGGACGCGACTGGATCAGCATCAGGTTGACCCCGCGCACCGCGAACTCCTGGAGGAGTTCGAGCAGGGCGCCCGGGTGGTCGTCGCCGAGCCACAGCACGACCGAGGTCTTGTCGGCGCCGGTGGGCGCCGCCGGCCGGGCCGGGCGGCCCACGAGCACGAACCGCGTCTCCGCGTTCTCTGCGTCGTGGATCTCGGTGACCAGCGGTTCGAGCCCGTACGTCGCCGCCGCGAACTCGCCCGCGAAGGCCGCGTCGAAGCGGCCCTCCTGCACGAGCCGGGCCCCGTCCGCGTTGGAGGCGGCCGACTCCCACACCGCCTCCGGCAGATGCGACCGCAGCCAGTTCCGCACCTGCGGCTGGGCGACCGGATGGCCGGTGACCGTCTTGATCTCCGACAGCTTCGTCCCCGGCCGTACGAGCAGGGCGAAGGCGATCGGCAGGACCACCTCGCGGTAGATCATCAGCGGCTCGCCCGAGGCCAGCTCGTCGAGCGTGGCGGTCACACCGCCCTCGACCGAGTTCTCGATCGGCACGAGTGCCGCCGCCGCCTCACCGTTGCGCACCGCGTCGAGCGCGGCCGGGACCGAGACCATCGGGACGAGCTCCCGCGTCGCGGCCTCGGGCAGCGTACGCAGCGCGGCCTCCGTGAAAGTGCCTTCGGGACCGAGATACGTATACCGGGTGGCGGACATACGGTCACCCTAATGGAGCCGGTCCGCCGGGGCGCCGCCGTTCTGCGACTCGAGAAAGGCGTCTACGACTCGAGAAGCCGCTGGCCCACGTACTCGCCCTCGGCCGGACCGCCCGGCACCGCGAACAGACCGCTCGACTCGTGCCGCACGAACGGGGACAGCGCGTCGCCCCGGTCGAGCTTGCGCTGCACCGGCACGAAGCCGCGCAGCGGGTCGGCCTGCCAGCACACGAACAGCAGGCCGGCGTCCGGCGTGCCGTCGGGCGCGATCCCGTCGTGGAAGGAGAACGGCCGGCGCAGCATCGCCGCTCCGCCGTTCTGTTCGGGGGCGGAGATCCGGGCATGGGCGTTGTCCGGGATGACCGCCTTGCCGTCCGGGCCGAGCTTGTTCAGGTCGAGCTTGGTCGTCTCGGTCCCGCCGCTCAGCGGCGCGCCGTCGGCCTTCCGCCGTCCGATGACCTTCTCCTGCTTGTCGAGCGAGAGCTTCTCCCAGTCGTCGAGCAGCATCCGGATCCGCCGCACGACCGCGTACGAGCCGCCCGCCATCCAGTCGGACGAGGACGACCCGGGCACGAAGATCCGGCGGTCGAAGTCGGGCTCGGACGGCTTGGGGTTGTTCGTGCCGTCCACCTGGCCCATCAGGTTGCGGGCCGTCATCGGCCTGGCCGTGGCCCCGGCGGACCGGTTGAAGCCGTTCATCTGCCAGCGCACCCGGGCCGCGCCCGCCGCGTCCTTCTGGACCGCGCGCAGCGCGTGGAAGGCGACCAGGGCGTCGTCCGCGCCGATCTGCACCCACAGATCGCCCTCCGAACGCTTCGGGTCGAGCGCGTCGGACGAGAAGGCGGGCAGCGGGTCGAGCTGCGCCGGGCGGCGCGCGGCGAGCCCGGTGCGGTCGAAGAAGGTGCGGCCGAAGCCGAAGGTCACCGTCAGCGAGGACGGCCCCGCGTCGAGCGCGATCCCGGTGTCGTCGGTCGCGGTCCCGCCCGCCATCAGCGCCTTGGCCGTGGCCGACCAGCGGCGCAGCAGCGCGGTGGCCTCCTTGCGGCCGGCGCCGGGGACGAGGTCGAAGGCGATCAGATGGCCGCGGGCCTGAAGCGGAGTGGTGATCCCCGCTTGATGTTTCCCGTGAAACATCACCTCGGTCGCACCGACGGAGGCGAGGGCGGTCGAGTCGGTCGAGGGGGCGTCGGGAGACACCGCCGCCGAGATCCCGGCACCGCCGGCCGCGCCGATCACCAGTCCGGCGGCACCGGCCGCACCGACAGTGCCGAGCACCCGCCGCCGGGAGATCTCAAGATTGTTGTCGTTGCTCGGGTTGCTCGGGTTGCTCGGGTTGTTCACGGGGCTCAGCCGATCTTCACGTTCTTCTCGATGGTGGTCTGGTCGATGTCGGAGGTGCGGACGGTGACCTGCATCAGCCATTCGCCCGGCATCGGCAGCTGGACGCCGGCCGCGCTCCAGTGCCCGGTCTGGACCCGGTCGGGCAGCACGGGAAGCGGGCCGATGTTCTTCTCCTTGAGGGTGAAGGCGACCTTCACCTCGGGAACGTCCAGGCCCCGCCCGTTCGGCCGCAGCACGTAGATGTGCAGCGCGTTGGCGCCCGTGCGGCCCGGGTCGAGGGTGAGCTGGACGGTGCCCCTGCCGTCGACGCCGCCCGTGTCGAAGGGCAGCCGGACGTCGATCGGGCGGTTGGGGACGGCGGTGGAGCCGGCCGCGGCCCGGCCCCGGCCCGTCTCCTCCTCCGTACGGGCGGGCTCGGTGGCGGTCAGCACGGTCGTGACGGCGAGCAGCACGACGGCGACGGCGGCCTCGGTGAGCACCGAGCGGCGCAGCCCGGCCCGCTCGGGGTCCGCGTCCCGCGCCTTCTTCCGCCGCGCGGTGGCCACGGCGGCCCGCTGCCGGGCGAGCTGCGCGGCCCGCTCCTCGTCGATCTCGACAGCCGCGACGGCCTCGGCGCCCTCCGCATCCGAGGGCTCCTCGGTCTCCTCGGCCTCCTCCACCCGCTCGGAAGCGGGCGCCTCCGCCAGTCGCCGGACCCAGCGCCGCGACACCCAGCCGATGCCCACGAGCACGGCGACCAGGCCGATCTTGACCAGGAGCAGCTGCCCGTACCGGGTGTCGGTGAGCGCCGACCAGGTGCCGACCTGCCGCCAGGACTGGTAGATCCCGGTGGCTGCGAGGACGACGACCGAGCCGAACGCCACCTTCGAGTAGCGCTCGACGGCCGACCGCTCGACCGACGGCGCCCGGTACAGCGCCACGAGCAGCGCGGTCAGACCGCCCAGCCAGGCGGCCACGGCCAGCAGGTGCAGGATGTCGACGGGCATCGCGATGCCCGGCTGGAGCCCGGTCGAGGCGTGCTCGGCGAGCGCCCAGGTCCCGGCGATGCCGGCGGCGACGACGACGCCGCCGAGCGCGAGCCCGAAGGTGAGGTCCCGGCGCCCCTCCTCGTCGCGCTCGCTTCCCTGTTCCCGCTCCGCGACCGTCCTGGCGTACGCGCCGAACAGCACGGCCACGAACAGCGCCGCCGCGCCGAGCAGCAGCAGTCGCGAGGAGAGCGCGGCCCCGGTCTTCGTCTCCAGGACGGCCCGCAGCCCGCCCAGGTCGAAGACGTCGGCGAGCTTCCCGGTCCGGGTGTACGGGTGACGGAGCAGCAGCAGCGCGAGCGTGGACCCGGTCAGCGTGAGCCAGCCGCCCACCACGAGCTTCTGCACGGGCCGTACGGCCGCACCGCGCGGCCAGCAGGCGAGCACGAACGCGCCGCCGCCGACGAGGACGACGAAGGCGGCGTACGAGAGGTAGCGCGCGATCCCGTACAGCGCGCCGACCACCCCGCCGCCCACCGGGGTGTCCGGCAGGGCGACGGAGGTCTTCGACGGGGCGCCGATCGAGAAGGTGAAGGCGCCGGAGACGGGGTGGCTGTCGGCGGAGACGGTCTGCCAGGCCACCGTGTAGGTGCCGTCGGGCAGCCCGGGCAGCAGCTCCACCCCGTAGCGGACGGTCGAACCGCTGCACCGGTCGCGGATCTCGCCCGTGTCGGCCCGCTTCCCCGCCGGGTCGAGCACCCGGATGGAGTCGCCGCTCATGGCGACCTGTTCGGAGAAGGTGAGGTCGACCTCCTTGGGGGCGGTGGCGACCACCGCCCCGTCCTGCGGGTCGCTGCCGGTCAGCGCCGCGTGCGCGGACGCGGGGCCCGCCGTGGCGAGCAGGGCGCCGAGGAGCGCGGCGGCGACGAGCAGCAGCCGGGCGAGGGCCGGTCCGAGGCGCGGGGCGGTGGTGGTCACGGGTTCTGTCACTCCCTTCCTGGGATTCCTGTCACTGCCTCAGAGGGCTCAGTGCTGCTTCGGGTTGTGGTTGGGGGCCTCGACGGGAAGCTCGACCTTGATGGGCGCGGACTTCTCGAAGTGGAGCTCGATGCCGACCTTCTCGCCCTGCTTGGGCTGCTTCTTCAGCTCCATGAACATGATGTGGTTGCCACCGCGTTCGAGCTTGAGCTCGCCGTTCGCCGGGATGTCGAAGGACTTCACCTCCTGCATCTTCTGGTTCTTGGACTCGTGGATCGTGATGTCGTCCGAGAGCGAGCTGGTGACGGAGGTGAGCTTGTCGGCGGTGTTGCCGTCGTTGGTGATGGTGAGGAAGCCGCCGGCCATGTCCATCACCGGCTGCGGCATGAACGCGCCGCTCACCTTCAGTTCGGGGCCGCTCTTGGCGTCCGAGGACGAGGACGAACACCCGGTCAGCGCGAGCGCGGTGGCGAGCGCCACGGCAGCGACGGAGGCGGGCAGGGTGGTGGTGCGGCGGGTCACGGGTTCTCCCCCTTGATGAGCTTCGGCAGGTCCTTGGCGTAGTCGTCGGCGGTGGTGGACTCGCCGTACAGGACGTAGCCCTGGTCGGTCGTCGGCGAGAACGCGATCACCTGCGCGCCGTGCATGGAGACGACCGTGCCGTCCTTCTCCTTCGTCGGCGGGTCGATGCCGATGCCGATCGAGCGCGCCCCGGCCTGGATGGCCGAGAAGTCGCCGGTCAGACCGGTGAACGACGGGTCGCCGGCGGCGGGCAGCCACTTGCCGAGCTCGGCGGCGGTGTCCCGCTCCGGGTCGGTGGTGACGAAGACGACCTGGAGCTTGTCCTGGTCGGCCTTGGGGAGCTGCTTGCGCGCGATGGCGATGTTGCTCATCGTCAGTGGGCACACGTCGGGGCAGTGGGTGTAGCCGAAGTAGATGAGCGTCGGCTTGCCCTTGGTGCGCTCGCGGAGGTCGTACTTCTGGCCCTTGGTGTCGGTCAGGACCAGGTCGGGCTTGGTGAACGGCCGGTCGAGGACGGTGGCGGCCCTGGTGTTGTCGGTGCCGCCGGAGACCTCGGCGACCGGCGCGTTGCCGCCGGACGTGCCGTCCGGGTTCTCGCCGCCGTTCAGGCCGACGGCGGCCGTGATGCCGATCGCCGCGACGATCGCCACCGCGGCGGCGATCAGCGGGGCACGGCGGCCGGGGCGGTCGCCGTCCGTGGTGGTGCCGGACGTGGTGTCGGACTTGGTGTCGGACATGGTGTGTCTTTCGGGAGAGGGGATGTGCTCCGGGCCGTGCGTCAGGCCGAGCGACGGCGCCCGGCCAGGACGCCGAAGGCGACTCCGGCGAGACCGATGACGATGCCGACGACGCCGAGGACGCGGGCCGCGTTGTCGGTCGAGGAGGCGGCGGCCTCCTTGTGCTCGCCGTCGTCGTGCGCGCCGGCCTTGTCGTCGGCACCCTTGGCGGCACCGTCGTGGTGGTCGTCGTCGCCCTCGCCGGTCGCGGCGGCCAGCTTCAGGACGGGGGCGGGGTTCTCGGGCTCGGCGGCGCCGTCCTTGGGCTCCTCGATCCAGCGCACGACCTCGTTGTTGTCGTAGGTCTGCAGGGCCTTCAGGACGAGCCGGTCGGTGTCCTCCGGCAGCTGGCCGAGGGAGAGCGGGAACTGCTGGAACTGGCCGGGGCCGATCTTCGAACCGTCCGCCGTCCAGGTCACCTTGGAGACGGCCTCGTTGATCGTCTTGCCGTGCAGCGCGAGCGGCTTGGCGAGCTTCGCCCTGGTGACCTCGACCTTCCAGCCGGGGACCGGCTGCGGCATCACGGAGGCCAGCGGGTGGTCGGCCGGGAAGCTGACCTCGACCTTGACGGTGGAGGCGTTGTCGCGCTCGTTCGGGACCTTCAGGTTGACGGTCGCGTAGCCGCCCTGGGTGGCCTGGCCCTGCGGCTGCACGCTCACGTGCGCGAAGGCGGTGCCGGAGAGCAGCAGGACGGAGGAGGCGGCGACACCGGCGGCGACGGCGGCACGGGCGACGAACGTGCGGGGCGGGAACGTACGGGAAACGCTCATGGCAGAGACACTCCAGCTCATGAAAGAAACGTCGGAAGACAGGCGTGCGCGGTCCGCGTGCGGACGCGGACGGCTGCGGACCCGCCCCCCCCCGAATTCCTCCGTGGCTGGAGCGGCCCGCGTCAGGCTGCGAGGAGGCAGCGGGCGGCGGCCGGCGGGCCGCGCCTGATCACCGTGTGCTGAAGTGCCTCGGCCACCGGCGGCGGCGAGGAGTCGAAGGCGGTACGGGCGGGCCCGCGCGGCCCGGTGGCCGGAGCGCCCGGCAGGCCGGCGAGCAGGGCCCGTACGAGGAACAGCGCGGCGCGCAGCGACCGTACGAGCGCGCACTCGGCGAACTCGGCGACGCCCTCCGTCGACAGCCGGACGAGCCGGCCGAGGGCCAGGTCGCCGCGGCGCAGCAGCCAGCCGGTGGCGAGCGCGGCGAGGAGGTGACCGAGCAGCATCGGGAGGCTGGGCACCAGTTCGGCGGGCGCGACGGGAGCCGGCATCCCGCTCATGCCCGCCATGTGCGCGTGCGCTCCGGCCGTGACCGGGGCGGCCGGGGTGAGCCCGGCGTCGCTGACGATCCGGGCCGCGTCGGCGGGGCTCAGCGCGGACGCGCCGCGCCCGCAGACCAGCTTGGCGGCGAGGTTGACGAGCGCGTTGTCCGACTGCGGGCCCAGGGCCGGCGGCCGCTGTCCGAGCCCGAACAGGGCGTGCAGGGCGAGCTGTCCGGCCGTGAGCGCGCCGACGACGAACGGCAGCGAACGCTCCCGTCCCGCGACGAGCACCGTGAAGCCGAAGACGCCGAGGAAGCCGGCGGCCAGCGACCACAGCGCGATCCCCGCACAGGCGGCCAGCGCGTGGCCGAGCGCGGCCAGCACGACACAGACCGCGGTGAACACCGCGGCCCTCAGCAGGCGTGGCGCGAGCGCGGGGGCAGACATGGCGGGCCCATCATCGCACCAGGCCCACCCCGCCCATACGGCAGGTCCGGAAGGTCACCCTTGTGCGCCTTCGGACGGCATCCCGTCGGACTCCGACCGGCACGGAGCGGCGCGCATTACACCGGCACACCGGTTCCCGCATCCGCCGAACGGGCGCCGTTGCGGGGGGAGGGGGCTTATGGACCACGCGGCACGGCAATACGTATCGGTATGTCGTGGCGCACAGGAGGCTGGAGCATGAGCATCTGGTGGTCCCTGCATCTGCGGCGCGAGGCCGCGAGCGTGCCACTCGCCCGCCGGCTGCTGCTCGGCACGATGGAGACGGCGGGCGTCGACCCGGACGTCTCCTACGACCTGTCGGTGGCCCTGACGGAGGCGTGCGCGAACGCCGTCGAGCACGGGGGCGCGGTCACCGGGCGGTTCGGCCGGGCCTCGGAGGCGTACCGCGTCACCGCCTACCTGGACGGCGAGACCTGCCGTATCGAGGTGGCCGACTCCGGCCCCGGCTTCCCGGGCCCGGCACCGGTCCCGTCGGCCGACACGTACGCCGAACACGGCCGCGGGCTCCGGCTGATCGAGGAGCTCGCCGACCACGTGCACGTCGGCCGTACGGGCCGCGGCGGCGCGCTGGTCAGTTTCGACAAGCTCCTCAAGTGGCGCCCGGACGCGCCGCTCGCGCTGGCGTAGCCGGCGGCCCCGGACGCCACGGACGGCAGGAGCCCCCGCCGACGGTGTCGGCGGGGGCTCCTCGTGCGGTGCGTCAGCCCTGCAGGCCGGCCATCCACGCCTCGACCTCGTGGGAGGCGCGCGGCAGCTGGTCCGACAGGTTCCGGTTGCCGGAGTCCGTGACGAGGATGTCGTCCTCGATGCGGACGCCGATGCCCCGGTACTCCTCCGGCACGCTGACGTCGTCGGCCTGGAAGTAGAGACCCGGCTCGACGGTCAGGCACATGCCCGGCTCCAGGGTCGTGTCGACGTACGCCTCGGTGCGCGCGGCGGCGCAGTCGTGGACGTCCATGCCGAGCATGTGACCGGTGCCGTGCAGGGTCCAGCGGCGCTGCAGGCCGAGTTCCAGGACGCGGTCGACCGGGCCCTCGACGAGGCCCCACTCGACGAGCTTCTCGGCGAGCACGCGCTGGGCGGCGTCGTGGAAGTCGCGGTAGGCGGCGCCGGGCTTCACGGCGGCGATGCCGGCCTCCTGGGCCTCGTACACGGCGTCGTAGATCTTGCGCTGGACGTCGGTGAAGCGGCCGTTGACGGGCAGCGTGCGGGTGACGTCGGCGGTGTAGAGCTCGGTGGTCTCCACGCCGGCGTCGAGCAGCAGCAGGTCGCCGGAGCGGACCGGGCCGTCGTTGCGGACCCAGTGCAGGGTGCAGGCGTGCGGGCCGGCGGCGGCGATGGTGCCGTAGCCGACGTCGTTGCCCTCGACGCGGGCGCGCAGGAAGAAGGTTCCTTCGATGTAGCGCTCGCTGGTCGCCCGGGCCTTGTCGAGGACCTTGACGACGTCCTCGAAGCCGCGCGCGGTCGAGGCGCACGCCTTCTCCAGCTCGGCGATCTCGAAGGCGTCCTTCACGAGGCGGGCCTCGGAGAGGAAGATCCGCAGCTCCTCGTCGCGCTCGGCGGTGACCTTGTCGGCGAGGGCGGCCTCGATGCCGGCGTCGTGGCCGCGGACGGCGCGGACCGGGCCGGTGGCCGCGGTCAGGGCCGCGGGCAGCTCGCGGACGTCCTTCGCGGGCAGACCGAGCAGCTGCTCCGCCTCGGCGAGGGAGTGGCGGCGGCCGACCCACAGCTCGCCCTGGCCGTCGAGCCAGAACTCGCCGTTCTCGCGGTCGGAGCGCGGCAGCAGGTAGATCGTGGCGGTGTGGCCCCCGGCGGTGGGCTCCAGGACGAGCACGCCGTCGTGCGTCTGGTCGCCGGTGAGGTACGCGTACTCGGTGGAGGCGCGGAAGGAGTACTCGGTGTCGTTGGACCGGGTCTTCAGGTTGCCGGCCGGGATGACCAGGCGCTCGCCCGGGAAGCGGGCGGAGAGCGCGGCGCGGCGGGCGGCGGTGTGCGCGGCCTGGGCGATCGGGGCGAGGTCGTGCAGCTCGGTGTCGGCCCAGCCGGACTTCATGTTCTCGGCGAGCTCGTCGGACACGTCCTGGTACAGACCGTTCTTCCGCTGCTTGATCGCCTGCTCTTCGGAACCTTCCGGGGTCTCCGGGGTCTCCGTCGTGAGCTCATCGGCCACGGTTCTGCCTCCTTTGGTACGACACTGAACCATCACCATCGTACGTTCGTGCGGAGGCAACTCAGAGGCGGAAGGTCCGCTTCCGGAAACTCACCAGGTGGCGCTTCTCACTCGAAGCGCGCGGCCAGCAGCACCACGTCCTCGCCGTCGTCGGCCGACGTGTCCCGGCCGTCCAGGCCGTCCGGGAGCAGGGTCCGCAGGACGTGGTCGGCGACCGCGCCCGGGTCGGTCCGGTCCGCCCTCGGCACGCTCGCGGCGGCCGCGTGCAGCCGCGCGAAGGCCCGGTCCATGGGATCGCCGGTGCGCCGCAGCAGCCCGTCGGTGTACAGCAGCACCGTTTCTCCAGCGGCGGGCGACAGCTCCACGCTGGGCGCCTCCCAGCAGGCCAGCATGCCGAGCGGGGCGGACAGCGAGGTCTCCACGTACTCGGTGCGGTGCTCGCCGACGACCAGCGGCGGGGCGTGCCCGGCGCCGGCGAGGACGATCCGGCGGTCGGCCGGCTCGCAGTAGGCGAAGAGGGCGGTGGCCGAGCGCGCGGGCTCGGTGAGGCGCAGCAGCAGCTCCAGGTCGGACAGGACGGCGACCGGGTCCTCGCCCTCCATCACGGCGTACGCGCGGAGCGAGGCGCGCAGCCGGCCCATGGCGGCCAGCGCGCTCGGCCCGCTGCCGGTGACGGAGCCGACGGCGAGCCCGAGGGCGCCCTCGGGCAGCGGCAGCGCGTCGTACCAGTCGCCGCCGCCCCGCGGGCCGGTGCGGTGCCGGGCGGCGAGCTGCACGCCGGGGACCCGGGGGAGCCGGCTGGGCAGCAGCTCCTCGGCGACGGTGGCGACCCGCACGCGGGCGCGCTCGACCTCCAGGAGGCGGGCGAGGTGCTCGGTGGCGAAGCGGCCGTAGAGCCCGATCAGGTGGCGCTGGCGTTCGGTGGGCTCGGCGGGCTCGTCGTACAGCCAGACGACCGCGCCGAGCTTCCCGGCCTCCGCCGTGGCGAGCGGCAGGGCGTAGCTGGCGGCGTAGCCCAGGCGGGCGGCGACCTCGCGCAGCCGCGGGTCGAGGTCCTCCTCGGAGCGCAGGTCGGGGACGGCGACGGGGCGGGGCAGCGAGCCTTCGGGCAGCGGGTCGAGGCCGTCGAGGATGCGGCCGTACGAGGTGACGCTGCGCGGCACGGTCTCGATGGTGCCGAGCTCGGCGTGGGCGAGGCCGAGGCCGACGGTGCTGGCGGGGCCGAGGCCGTCGGCCGGTTCGAGCACGGCCATCCCGCGGCGCGCCCCGACCAGGGCGGCGCCGGCGCGCAGCAGCTCGTGCAGCGCCTCGTCGAGCGTGGCGGTCCTGATCAGGGACTCGGTGAGTTCCTGGAGGAGGGTGAGGTCGGAGACCCAGCCGGCCAGGCGGTCCTGCAGCGGCGTCCCGGGGGGCATGGCGGAGACGTGGGCGGAGAGCGGCGCGCCGACGGGTGCCGCAGTGTGCGGGGGAGAGGGAACGGTGGAATCGATTCCGGCCACTTTCGGCGCGCGGGGTGTAGTCATGGCAGACGGCTTTCCGACCTGCTCATTTCCTGCAATAGCATCGCAAACCCCCAAGTCATTCTGCGCCGCTATCCATCGATCCACATCTACACGCACATGTAGATCGATGTCCAGCATTGTCACCATGGGACTTCTGGTGTCCGTGGGACTCTGCGAGAGGGTTGAAGACTAGGGGAAGTTGGCCGAAAATTGCCCTCGGCGTGCACCATTTGCGGTCGACTGGCGTCGTTTGAAAGCGCGTCATTCAGAGCGTGACGGGTACGTAATCGGTGACGGGCAGGGGCAGTTGGCGACGCCCCTGAATACGGACGCGGAACCCGGGCGTCCTCATCACCGCAGGCCGCACCCCTATCCCCGAGTGGCGGGGAACGTGTTCCGGCAGGACTGCCCACGGAGCTCGGGCGCAGCTCGTACGCACAGTGAAGAGACGTGCACATGGTGTGATGTGTGCGCGTGTGTGATGTGGATTCTGGCGTTCAACGGAAAGGACGAGCGCTCATGCGCGAGATCCCCGGAAGGCGACGCAGGCTCCGGTTCCGGCGCGGCAGGCGCGGTGCGGGCATGGAGGGCGTGGCGAAGACCGTCCCTGGTCAGCTCGACGCGGCGCTGCTGTACGCCACCGCCTGGGGCTGGCCGGTGCTGCCGGGCGTGGGCCTGCGGTCGGGCGGAGCGCGTACGACGGGACCGCTCGCGGGAGCGGGCGCCGGGGCGGGCGCCGCTTCCCGTACGGACGAGGGCGCCCCCGTCGTCGCGAGCTGTGCGTGTCCCGACCCCGAGTGCGTCGTACCCGGCGCGCACCCCTTCGACCCCGGCCTCCTCGCGGCCACCACCGACGCCCGCATGATCCGCTGGTGGTTCGGCGGCCGCCCCGGCGCCCCGGTCCTGCTCGCCACCGGCGGCCGCGCCCCGTGCGCGGTGAGCCTGCCGGCCGCCGCGGGCGCCCGCGCCCTCACCGCGCTCGACGCGCAGGGCATGCGGCTCGGCCCGGTCGTGACCACGCCCGACCGGATGGCCCTCCTCGTAGCCCCGTACGGCCTCGAACGGCTCGGCGAGCTCCTCTACGCGAAGGACAGCGTGCCCGGCACGCTGCGCTTCCACGGCGACGGCGGCTATCTGCCGCTGCCGCCCTCGGCCACCGGGACCGGCCAGGTCCGCTGGGAGCGGGCGCCGCTCGAAGGGTCCGCGCGGCCGTGGCTGCCGGACGTCGAGGCGGTCGTGGACGCGCTCGTCGAGGCGAGCACGAGCACACCGGGCGGCGGCAGCAGGCTCGCGCACTGACGCTTCACCCGTACGGGTGTGGCAGGCCCGGGCATCCAGGGGAATCGGGCGCGCGGCCGGCCGGGAGCCCGCCGGCCGCGGATATCTTCGCCGGAGGATCTTTCGGGGGACCTTTCGACTGGAGGGCGCGTGAGACCGGCGCAGCTGCGGGTGCTGGCCCTCGGGGCCGTCGTGTCGATCGCCGTCCTGGTGCCGATCGCGGCGACGGCCGGCCCGTCCACCACGACGGCCGACGGGTCGGTGCCGGCGGACGGCGGGTCGGTGCCGGCGGACGGCGCCGGGGCGGAGGGCGGCCTGCTCGCGGACCTCGGCCTGCCCCCCGCCCGTACCGCGGTCTCCTCCCCCGCCACCCGCTGCGGCCCCGAACTCGCCTCCCCCGACGGCGTGGAGGCGCAGACGTGCGTGGTGACCGAGGGCGCCGACACCTGGGCGCGCACGTACTACCGCAACGCGACGGGCGAGCCGCTCGACGCCGTACTCACCCTGATGGCGCCCGCCGGGCGGACCGTACAGGTGCGGTGCGCGGTCGAGGCGCGGGACGAACCGGGGACGTGCGAGACGCCGAGGGAGCGACGGGCGGGACGCGTTTCAGCGGATCACGCGGATCTCGCGGATCACGCGGTTGGCACGGATGGCACGGATCACGCGGACTATTCGGCGGTGGCGGAATTCGCGGGGTCCGGGGAGGGCGACAGCACGCCGCTGCTGCTGCGCTCGGGGAGCAACGCGGCGGAGCCAGAAGGTAGTTGAGCCTCGTACGGACCCGGTGCCGGATCCAGGGCATGGAAAGGCCCGATCGCTGGCGACGGGGGATGCACCAGCGACCGGGCTTCCAGAACGGTAACAAGAGATTGGCCGTTCGCAAATTCGATCTCGGTTATTCGGACAGGGATTTGGCCCTTCCGGCGAGATCTTGTGGTCGACGTCACCGACTGGTCGGTCTGTCGGTCACGGATACCACCTGGGGTATCAGCTGAGCGTCACCTGACGGTTGGTGAGGCCGCCGCGCGCGCGACGCTCCTCGACGGTGAGGGGAGCGTCGCTCGCGAGCGCCGTGGCGAGCCGCTCGGCGAACTCGGCGGCCGGCTTCTCGCAGTCCTCCGCCGTCATCGTGGTCGGCAGGTCCCACACCGGAACCATCAGACCGTGCGCCCGGAAGGAGCCCACGAGCCGGGTGTCCGGGCCGAGCGAGGTGGTGCCGGCGGCCTGCAGCCGGGCGAGCGCGTCGAGCAGCTTCTCCTCCGGGTGCGGCATGACCCAGCGCAGGTGGTTCTTGTCCGGGACCTGGCACCAGTAGGCGGCGTCGACGCTCGCCAGCTTCACGGTGGGGATGGCGGCGGCGTTGGCGCGCTCCAGGGAGGCGGCGACCTCCGGGTTGGAATTGTCCGCCGTCTCCGGAATCCAGAATTCGAATCCGGAGTGCACCTCCGGCGCAAAATCGCCGTTCGGGTCGAGCAGCTCCTGCAGCCGCGGACCCTCCGCCTCGACGCGCCGCGCGGCGACCGGCGTGCCCGGCTCGGCCACCAGGGCGCGCTGCAGGGTGTCGGCGAGGTCGCGGGCCAGGTCGCCGGTGGACGACTCGTTCTGCAGGGCGATCAGCACCGAGCCGTCGTCGCGGCGCAGCGCCGGCCACGCCATCGGCAGCACGGTCGCCAGCGTCACGGACGGCACGCCCTCCGGCAGGCCGTCCTTCAGCGTCAGCGGCACGGTCGCGGCCGGCACCAGCTCGCGCAGCGCGACCCAGTCGCACTCACCCGGCAGTCCCTCGAACGGGCGCTGCACCAGCTCGGTCACGGCGTGCGAGGCGGCCCGCCCGTGACACGCCTTGTAACGGCGACCCGAACCACAGGGGCACGGCTCGCGCGCGCCGACGACCGGGATCTCCCCGCTCGTGACCTGTGCCTGCCCGGCCTTGCCGGGCTTCGTCTGGGGGCGCTTCTTGGCCATGGTGGGTCTTTCTCCCGATCGCGGCGATCCAGTAATGGCCGCGAGCCTAGCCGCCCGGGGTCCGCGGCGTGGCCCGGCACCGCCGTGCGGGGGAGCGCCGGACGGGTCCGAGCGCCACCGGCGCCCGGTCCCCCTACGTCCCTGGCCGTCCAGAGCCGGCCAGGGCCGACCATCGACGACCACGGCGCCCGAACAAGCCGCCCGTCGTCAGTCGAGGTCGTCGTACGCGTCCAGGAAGCCCAGGCCGGGGCCGCCGCCGACCCGTGTCGCGAAGTCGTCGCGACGATGGCCCTCGCCCTCGGTGACGAGGGCCCAGACGGTGACCTCGCCCGTCGCGCTGTCGCGGACGCCCCAGTCCTGGGCGAGCGCGCTGATGATGTTCAGCCCGCGGCCGCCGCGCGCGGTGACGGAAGGGGTGGCCGGAACCGGGCGGGTCGGGCCGCCGCCGTCCGTCACCTCGATCGTGAGGCCGCCGCGTCTGTCGACGCTCCAGGCGGCCCGTACGTCACCGTCGCCCACGTCCGCGCCGGGGCCCAGCGGTCTGCCGTGCCGACAGGCATTGCTGAGCAGTTCGGAAAGGATCAGCACCGCGTCGTCGACGACCGATTCGGACATCCCGCTGCGGATCAGCTGCTCCCGCATCCGGTGTCGCGCCTCACCCACGCCCGCAGGACCATGAGGTACGGCCATGCTCGACGACGTGGGCACCTCCTGTGCCACCACCAACGCCACCCCCGAGACCTCCTTTGCCCCACGCCACGAGGTGAATGCCCCAATGGCCTGGACCGGAAACCGGCCAGTACCCCTCCGGTGACGCACTCGTGACGATCGCGTACGTTCCGAACGCGCCGGTGCACACCCCGCACCCGTGTGACAGCCGGGACAGAAGGGGCTCAAGTGGCCGCGCCGGAAGGGCTTTTACGCGCCTACGGGCGGCTGCGCGGGCCTACGCGCGCTTACGGGCGGCTGCTCGCGGCTGAACGCGCCTACGCGCGGCCCAGCTGGGCGAGGACCTGCTTCGGCCGGTTCGTGATGATCGCGTCGATCCCGAGCCGTACGCACAGCTCCACGTCCTCCGGATCGTCCACGGTCCACACGTGGACCTGGTGGCCGGCCTTCTGGAGCCGCAGGATCACGGTCGGATTGTGCCGCACGATCCGGATCGAGGGTCCGGCGATCCGCGCGCCCGCCGGCAGCCCGCCGGAGCGCAGCCGGGGCGTGACGAACTGGGAGAGCGAGACGGTCGGCAGCGTCGGCGAGGCGGCGGCGACGCGGTGCAGCGAGCGCGCCGAGAAGCTCATGACGCGGACGGGCGACTCCTCGGGCGCGGCCGGCTTGGCGAGTCCGAAGCGGTCGAGCAGCTGGAGCAGCTTCTCCTCCACCTGACCGGCCCAGCGGGTGGGGTGCTTGGTCTCGATGGCCAGGTCGATCCGGCGGCCGGCGTCGGAGACCAGCTCCAGGAGCCGTTCGAGGGTGAGGACGGAGGTGGCCTCGGGGTCGCCCCAGTCGGGCACCTCGCCGGACTCGTCGCGCCCCTTCCACGTACCGAAGTCGAGCGCGGCGAGATCGGCGAGCTCCAGGGCGGAGACGGCGCCGCGGCCGTTGGAGGTGCGGTTGACGCGCCGGTCGTGGACGAGGACGAGATGGCCGTCGGCGGTGAGCCGGACGTCGCACTCCAGGGCGTCGGCCCCGTGCTCGATGGCCTTCACATAGGCGGCGAGGGTGTGCTCGGGGGCGTCTTCGGAGGCGCCGCGATGGGCGACCACCTGGACGGTGAGCGGGCGGCTCGGCTGCTGGGGTGCGTGGGTCACCGCGTCATGGTACGGCTGTCCGGTTTGCCCCTAAGTAAACAATAGGGTGCCAACGCACAGCTCCGGCTTACAGTGGCCTGACGTGCTGTGGGAAAAGCTGGCCACAGCACGATTGACGACCAGACCGCGCAGTGTACGAGGAGAGAGCTGTGAGCACCGAGAACGAGGGCACGGCGGTTCCGGCGGACCAGACTGCCCCGTCCGCCCCTGCGACTCCTCCCGCCCCGCCCACGCCGCCCGCCACGCCTCCGGCGGCGGCCGACTCCCCGGCCGAGCCTCCGGCGGAGCAGCCCACCGAGCCGCCCACCGAGCCGGTGACGGCGGTCCAGGAGCCGGTGACGGCCCCGGCCCCCTCCCCGGCCCCGACCCCCACCCAGGCCCCGGCCCCCTCCCCGGCCGCCGCCGGTGGCTGGCCGCCCGCCCCGCCCGTGACCCCGTCCTGGGGAGCGCCCCAGCCGGTCGCCCCCCAGCCCCCGCGCAAGCGGGCCGGCGGCCTGGTGGCGGCGGTCCTCGTCGCGGCCCTGGTCGCCGGCGGCGTCGGCGGCGGCATCGGCTACTGGGCGGCGTCCCAGCGCGACGGCGACTCCACGAGCTCGACGACGGTCTCGGCCGGCGAGGCCCCCTCCTCCTTCAAGCGCGACCCGGGCACGGTCGCCGCGGTCGCCGCCAAGGCGCTGCCGAGCGTCGTCACCATCCAGGCGAAGTCCGGCGGCGTCGACGGCGAGGGCGGTACGGGCACCGGCTTCGTCTACGACAAGGAAGGCCACATCGTCACCAACAACCACGTGGTGGCCTCCGCGGCGGACGGCGGCACGCTCTCCGCCACCTTCTCCAACGGCAAGACGTACGACGCCGAGGTCGTCGGCCGCGCGCAGGGCTACGACGTGGCCGTGATCAAGCTGAAGAACGCCCCGTCCGACCTGACCCCGCTGCCGCTCGGCGACTCCGAGAAGGTCGCGGTCGGCGACTCGACGATCGCGATCGGCGCGCCCTTCGGCCTGTCGAACACGGTCACCACCGGCATCATCAGCGCCAAGGACCGCCCGGTCGCCTCCGGTGACGGCTCCGGCGGCAAGAACTCGTACATGAGCGCGCTGCAGACCGACGCCTCGATCAACCCGGGCAACTCCGGCGGCCCGCTGCTCGACGCGAGCGGCGCGGTGATCGGCATCAACTCGGCGATCCAGTCGGCGGGCAGCGGCTACGGCCAGTCCCAGGCGGGCTCGATCGGCCTCGGCTTCGCCATCCCGGTCAACCAGGCCAGGAACGTGGCCGAGCAGCTGATCAGGACCGGCAAGCCGGTCTACCCGGTCATCGGCGCCACGGTGAACATGCAGGAGAAGGGCGAGGGCGCCACCATCGCCGACCAGGGCTCCGGCGGCACCGCCGCCATCACCCCGAACGGCCCGGCCGCCAAGGCCGGCCTCAAGCCCGGCGACACCATCACCGCCTTCGACGACCGCCAGATCGACAGCGGCCCGACCCTCATCAGCGAGATCTGGACCCACAAGCCCGGCGACACCGTCAAGATCACCTACGTCCGCGCCGGCAAGACCGCCACCGCCACGGTCACCCTCGGCGAACGCACGGGCGACAGCTGACCGCGCCCGCCAGCCGGTAGGCTGTAGCCGCTCGGCCGCCCGTTGGCGCGGAGAGCAAGGGTGGGTTGCCCGAGCGGCCTAAGGGAACGGTCTTGAAAACCGTCGTGGCGAGAGTCACCGTGGGTTCAAATCCCACACCCACCGCAGCAGATGAGAGGGCGGGTTCCGGAAACGGGGCCCGCCCTTTGCGTCGCCCTCCTCCCGTCCGGGCCGGGCCGGTGTGTCAGTGGGCGCTGTTAGCGTCCGGGCCGTTCTTGCGGAGTCGGCTTGGGAGGGCGCGTGGGCGCTTCGGGGTGGGACTACTCGGTGCCGTATCAGGAGGATCTCGTCGGGGCGTTCCAGGCGCTGCGGCGGAAGGTCTTCGAGGAGCGGGACTACTACTGGGGGCCGGGGGCCGAGGTCGACTGGTTGCCGGCGGGGGAGCGGCTGCCGTGGCCCGAGACCGAGGAGGAGCTGTGGGAGCACGAGCTCGTGCAGGAGGAGGGGACGCACTCGATCCTCGACATCTTCAAGGTCATCGGGCCGGACGAGGAGCCGGACCACGGCACGGTCAAGCAGGTCACCGAGGAGGAGGCCCTGAGCGTCCTGGGCAGGCGCAGGCTGACCCGGGCCGACGTGCCGCGGTTCGGGGAGTTCGACCAGTGGCGCTGGTACGGGCGGTGCGCCGTGCTCCATGACGATCACGGGAGGCCCGAGGAGATCTACTTCTGGGGCTTCTCCGGCGACTGAGACGCGGGCGCCGAGCGTGCGTGTGTTCGACCGGGGCGGGAGGGGCCGGGGCCGACCTGAGGGATGAGGGTGAAAGCGGAGAAATCCCGGCGAAACGCTTCAGCCCTTGCGGCGCCCGGCCTGCCCGCTCCGCTCCCCGTCTCGACACGCCCGACCTGCGGCTTTCTTGACGGCAAGAGGGTTTATCGACTTGTCCTCACGCTTGAGGGGGAATCGGGCACTCCGGGGTGGTTCGCCGGGGATTCGGTGGGCAACTCTGGTCTCGCGACGTCGAGCACAACGACCGAAGCAGTCGGCCAACTGCCTTGGTTCCAGCAGTAGTTCAGAGCAGTCCAGCGTCTCAGCTACAGAGCTTCAGTTCCTGGAGGAACAAGACATGGCAAGCATCCGTACCGCCCGCGTTCTCGCCGCTGCCGCCGCCCTGCCCCTCGCCGCCGCGCTCTTCACCGGGGTGGCCCAGGCCGACAACGGAGGATTCGCGGACAACGGATCGAACACCAGCGTCGCCACCATCCTCGGCAGCGGCGTGGGCGGCAGCAACCTCGGCAACTCGACCACCACGCAGCAGGTGGCGACCGGCTCCGGCGCCTCCAACCAGAACAACACGGCGAGCGTGAACGGCTCCGCCTTCACGCACATCGACCAGGACAACGCGGTGGTCAACTTCTATCCGCTGTGGTGGTGACCGGCCCGACGGGGGAGATGACGGCGGGGTGAACGACGGCCCGTGCGGCGGTACTTCGGTACCGGCGCACCGGCCGTTCCCGTGTTCGCCGTTCGCCGCCTCCGTGACCTTGACAGGGCTCCATTTTCTGACGGACAGTCAGAAAATCCGAGTTCTGACGAGAGGGCCCCGCCGTGCATCTCGCTCCGACCGAACGCCAGCTGCGGCTGCGCGCCGAGCTCCGCGCGTACTTCCGCGACGTGATGCCCGACGGCCCCCCGCCCCCGGCCGACACCGCCGCCCAGCGCGCGCTGCTGCGCCGCATCGGCGCCGACGGCATGCTGGGCATCGGCTGGCCCGAGGAGTACGGCGGCCAGGGCCGCGGCCCCGACGAGCAGTTCGTCTTCTTCGACGAGGCGTACCGCGCCGGCGCCCCCGTCTCCATGGTCACGCTCAACACCGTCGGCCCGACCCTGATGAGGTACGGCACCGACGAGCAGAAGGCCCGCTTCCTCCCCGGCATCCTGCGCGGCGAGACCGTCTTCGCCATCGGCTACAGCGAGCCCGAGGCCGGGACGGATCTCGCCTCGCTCAGGACCAGGGCCGTCAGGGACCAGGAGGACTGGCTGGTCGACGGGCAGAAGATCTTCACTTCCAACGCCCACAACGCCGACTGGATCTGGCTCGCCTGCCGCACCGACCCCGACCCCGCGACCCCGCGCCACCACGGCATCTCCATCGTCCTCGTCCCCACCGACGCGCCCGGCTTCTCCTGGACCCCGATCCAGACCGTCGGCGGCCTGATGACCACGGCCACCTACTACGACTCCGTCCGCGTCCCCGCCGGCAACCTCGTCGGCCCCGAGAACGGCGGCTGGGGCCTCATCACCAACCAGCTCAACCACGAGCGGGTCGCGCTCGCCGCCATCGGCATGCAGGCCGAGGACTTCTACGAGGCCGCCCTCGCCGCCGCCCGTACCCCCGACCCGGCGACCGGGCGGCGCCGGATCGACGAGCCCTGGGTGCGCATCCGGGCCGCCGAGGCGCACGCCCGGCTCGCCGCGACCCGGCTGCTCAACTGGCGCCTGGTCGGGGACGTGGGCGCGGGGCGGCTCGCCCCCGGGGACGCGAGCGGGGTGAAGTTCGCCGGTACGGAGTCGGCCGTCGAGGTCTACCGCATCTGCCAGGAGATCGCGGGCCCCGAAGGACTCGTCCGCGCCGGCTCACCCGGCGCACTCGGTGCGGGCGGCGCTGGCGGCGGCGAACTGGAGCGGATGAACCGGGCCGCCCAGATCAACACCTTCGGCGGCGGCGTGAGCGAGGTGCAGCGGGAGCTCGTCGCGACGATGCGGCTCGGGATGAAGGGGAGGGGGCGGCGATGAGCCCGGAGACGACGGATTCAGTGACGGATTCCCTGACGGATGCCCGGACCGATTCCCACACGGATGCCCTGACGGATGCCCTGTACGAGCGGCTCAAGGCGTACGAAGGGCGGACCACCTCCGCCGCGTCCGTCGGCAGGGACCCGGTCAACGCGCCCATGATCCGGCACTGGTGCGAGGCCATGGGCGACACCAACCCGGCCTACGAGGGCCCCGACGCCATCGCCCCGCCCACGATGCTCCAGGCATGGACCATGGGCGGACTGTCCGGGCATCCCACCGACGGCACCGGCCGCTCCGGCGCGTACGAGGAGCTGTCCGCCCTCCTCGACCGCGCCGGCTGCACCTCGATCGTCGCCACCGACTGCGAGCAGGAGTACCTCCGCCCGCTGCGCCCCGGCGACACGATCACTTTTGACGCCGTCATCGAGTCCGTCTCGCCCCGCAAGACCACCAAGCTCGGCACCGGCCACTTCATCACCACCCGCATGGACATCCGCGCCGACGGCGAACTCGCCGGCACCCACCGCTTCCGCGTCCTCAAGTACGCGCCCGTGGCCACGACCACGAAGGAGCCGAAGCCCAAGCGGCCCCGGCCCGTCGTCAACCGCGACAACGCCGGCTTCTGGGCGGGAGTCGCCGAACACCGCCTCCTCATCCAGCGCTGCGCCGACTGCGCGACCCTCCGCTTCCCCTGGCTGCCCGGCTGCAACGCCTGCGGCTCGCGCGCCTGGGACACCGTCGAGGCGGGCGGCGACGGCACCGTCTACTCGTACGTCGTCATGCACCACCCGCCCTTCCCCGCCTTCGCCCCTCCGTACGCCGTCGCCCTCGTCGAGCTCGCCGAGGGCGTCCGGATGATCAGCAACGTCGTCGGCGTCCCGTACGACAAGGTCCGCATCGGCTTGCCGGTCCGGCTGGAGTTCCTGCGCGTGGACGACGAGCTCGAACTGCCCGTCTTCCGGGCGCTGTCAGAGGGAGCTGAGGGCTGACATGGACTTCGATCCCACCGAGGAGCAGCAGGCCGCCCGCGACCTCGCCGCCCGGATCTTCGGCGACCTCGCCACCCACGAGCGGCTCGCCGCCGCCGGCACCGGCACGGACGCCGAGCTGTGGAAGGCGCTGTGCGCGGCCGGTCTCGTCGAGGCCGTGGAGGAGACCGGGCTGCTCGGCCTGGTGCTGCTCGCCGAGGAGCAGGGACGCACGACGGCGCAGGTGCCGTTCACGGCGAGCGCGGTGTACGGGCTGCTCGCCGTCGCCCGGCACGGTACGCAGGAGCAGCGCGCCCGGCTGCTGCCCGGGCTGCGGGCCGGTACGACCGTCGTGACCGGCGCCTTCCCCCAAAGCACTCGCAGCCCCCAGAGCCCGCGCAGCCTCCAGAGCCCCCGGACACCCCGCCTGCCCTGGCTGCCCTGGCTGCGGGACGCCACCCACGTCCTCGTACCGGACGAGCAGAAGGCCCTCCACCTCGTCCCCGTCACCGCCGGTGCCGTCGAACCCGTCGAGCTCACCGCGCCCTGGTCCGCCGGCCGCCTCGGCCTCGACCCGGCGTCCGGGGAGCGGATCGGCGGCCCCGGTCCGGAGGCGTACGAGGACGTGCTCGCCGCCGCCCGGATCGCCTTCGCCGGGCTCCAGGCGGGCGTCTGCGCCGGCTCGCTGGCGCGCGCGGTCGCGTACACCTCCGTCCGCGAGCAGTTCGGCCGCCCGCTCTCCTCGAACCAGGCGGTCCAACTCCGCGCGGCCGACGCCTACATGGACACGGAGGCTATCCGGGTCACCGCCTACGAGGCGGCCTGGCGGTACGACCGGGGGCTGCCCGTCGCCGAGCACGCCCTGACGGCCGCCTGGTGGGCCTCGGAGGCCGGCAAGCGGGTCGTGCACGCCGGGCAGCACCTGCACGGCGGCCTGGGCGCCGACCTCGACCACCCGGTGCACCGGCACTTCCTCTGGGGGCGGCAGCTCGACGCGTATCTGGGCTGCGGCACCGAACTCCTCGCCGAACTCGGCGACCTGATCGCGAAGGGAGACGCGTCATGAAGGCCGGAGACGAGCTGGCGCCGCTCACCGTCCCCGTCACCCGCACGCTGATCGTCGCCGGCGCCATCGCCTCCCGCGACTACCAGGACGTCCACCACGACGTCGAGCTGGCGCGGGCCAAGGGTTCCCCCGACATCTTCATGAACATCCTCACCACCAACGGGCTGGTCGGCCGCTACATCACCGACCACTTCGGCCGCCGCGCGGTCCTCCGCAAGGTCGCCATCCGCCTCGGCGCCCCCAACTACCCCGGAGACACGATGACGTTGACCGGCACGGTCACGGAGGTCGCCGCGGCCTCCGACGGCGACACGGTCCACATCAAGGTCGTCGGAGCCAACAGCCTGGGCCACCACGTCACCGGCACCGTCACGGTGGAGGTCCCCCGGTGAGCCTCCACTCCCCCGACGCGCTCGGCGGCCGCGCCGCCATCGCCGGCATCGGCGCCACCGAGTTCTCGAAGGACTCCGGCCGCAGCGAGCTGACCCTCGCCGTGGAGGCCGTGCACGCGGCTCTCGACGATGCCGGGCTCCGGCCCGCCGACGTGGACGGCCTGGTCACCTTCACCATGGACACCAGCCCGGAGATCACCGTCGCCCAGGCCGCCGGCATCGGCGAGCTGTCCTTCTTCTCGCGCGTCCACTACGGCGGCGGCGCCGCCTGCGCCACCGTCCAGCAGGCCGCCCTCGCCGTCGCGGCCGGCGTCGCCGACGTCGTTGTCTGCTACCGGGCCTTCAACGAGCGCTCGGGCCGCCGCTTCGGCTCCGGCGTGCAGCACCGCGAGCCGTCCGCCGAGGGCGCGGCGCTCGGCTGGCAGTTGCCGTTCGGGCTGCTCACCCCGGCCTCCTGGGTCGCCATGACCGCCCAGCGCTACCTCCACACGTACGGGCTCACGCCGGACGCCTTCGGCCATGTCGCCGTGACCGACCGCCGCCATGCCGCGACCAACCCGGCCGCGTACTTCTTCGGCAAGCCGATCACCCTCGCCGACCACGCCGCCTCCCGCTGGATCGCCGAGCCGCTGCGGCTGCTCGACTGCTGCCAGGAGACGGACGGCGGCCAGGCGATCGTCGTCACCTCCACCGAGCGCGCCCGCGACCTCGCCCGCCCGCCCGCCGTGATCGTGTCCGCCGCCCAGGGCGCGGGCCGCAACCAGGAGGCGATGACCAGCTTCTACCGGGACGAGCTGACCGGGCTGCCCGAGATGGGCGTGGTGGCCCGCCAGCTGTGGCGCGGCTCGGGGCTCGCGCCCGGTGACATCGACGTCGGCATCCTCTACGACCACTTCACCCCCTTCGTGCTCATGCAGCTGGAGGAGTTCGGCTTCTGCGGGCCGGGCGAGGCGGCCGACTTCGTCGCGGCGGACGCGCTGCCCCTGAACACCCACGGCGGGCAGCTCGGCGAGGCGTACCTGCACGGCATGAACGGGATCGCGGAGGCGGTACGGCAGCTGCGCGGGACCTCCGTGAACCAGGTGCCGGGCGCCGCGCGGGCACTCGTGACGGCGGGCACCGGGGTTCCCACGTCCGGGTTGATCCTGGGCACGGACGGCTGAGGCGACGGCCTGAGCGGTGGCCGGTCGCGGCGGAGGGCTCTTCACTCACGCCATGAGCCCCTTGAGTCCCTTGAGTCCGTTGAGTCGCCTGGGTCGCTTGAGTCGTTTGAGCCGTTTGAGTCGCTCGGGTCGTCGCTCGGGTCACTCGGGTCGCTTGAGTGCGTCGAGTCCCTTGAGTGCCTTGAGCGCCACGGCCCCCGTGACCCCCGTGACTGCCGTGACCCACGTCGAGAGCGCCTCGCCGAACCACCGGCGCCCGCGCGTCCGTGCCGTGCTCGCCGCTGCCGCCCCGGTCGTCGCCGTGCTCGCCGCACTCCTCGCCGCGCCCGCCCACGGCCACCCGGCGCCGCCCCGGGCCCCCGCCGGCGCGCCAGCCCCCGCCCCCGCCCTCCGCTACTTCTCCGGCAGCGCCTTCGACACCTGCGAGGCGCCGTCCACCGCGGTGATGCGGGCCTGGCGGGCCTCGCCGTACCGGGCCGTCGGGGTGTACTTCGGCGGCCGCGGCCGGGGCTGCCCCGCCCAGCGCGAGCTCAGCCGCGGCTGGGTCGGCACCGTCCACACGCTCGGCTACCGGCTCCTGCCGCTGTTCGTCGGCTCGCAGGCGCCGTGCGTGAACTCCGCGGCCAAGCGGAAGTACGCGATCGGGCGCACGCCCTGGCGGCAGGGCACCCAGGAGGCCGGCGACGCGGTGAAGGCCGCCAAGGCCCTCGGCATCGACCGGGCGAGCCCGCTCTACCTGGACATCGAGGCGTACCGCCCGGGCGACGCCGCCTGCCTCGCGACCACCCTCGCCTTCGTCCGCGCGTGGAACCGGGAGGTGCGCCGGCTCGGCTACGTACCCGGCTTCTACAGCAGCGCCGACACCGGCATCCGCGACATCGAGCGGCAGCGGGTGGCGGGCGTGCCGGACCTGCCGTCGGTGGTGTGGTTCGCGCGCTGGCGCGGCGGGCCCGCGCTCGACACCGAGAGTGTGCTGAGCCCGGCGGCCTGGCAGCCGCACGCCCGCATCCACCAGTACGCGGGCAACGTCACCGAGACGTACGGCGGCAGGCGGATGACGATCGACCGCAGCGTCGTCGACGCGCCGGTCGCCCGCGTCATCCCGCAACCCTGACTCGGATCCGGTGCGGCTCCTTCCAGAGGAGGTGGGGCTGCCCCCATCCCTACAACCTGAGGGGGAGTGCGGTTCGGGACCTGCGGGCGATCCCCGGCAGGCCGGCCCGCTCCTAGCGTGGAGGCATGACTCCGCCACTGTCTGGCCCCGTCTGCGCCGGTGCCTCCACGGCCGCGTTCCCGTCGTTCGCGTCGTACGTACGGGCCCGCGGCCCCCTCCTCCTGCGCACCGCGCGCTCGCTGACCGCGAACCCGGCCGACGCCGAGGACCTGCTCCAGACGGCGCTCACCAAGACCTTCGTCGCCTGGGAGCGCATCGAGGACCACCGCGCCCTGGACGGCTACGTCCGGCGCGCGCTGGTGAACACCCGTACCTCCCAGTGGCGCAAGCGCAAGGTCGAGGAGTACGCCTGCGGCGACGACCTGCCGGAGCCGGCCGGGCTGCCGGAGGGCGACCCGGCGGAGCGGCAGGTGCTGCACGACGCGATGTGGCGTGCGGTGATGAAGCTCCCGGACCGCCAGCGGGCGATGGTCGTCCTCAGGTACTACGAGGACCTGAGCGAGGCGCAGACCGCCGAGGTGCTCGGGGTGTCCGTCGGCACCGTCAAGAGCGCCGTCTCGCGGGCGCTCGGCAAACTCCGCGAGGACCCGGAGCTGTCCCCCGTACGGTGACCTGCGCCGTTCCCCGTACCGGAGAACTTCCGACCCCCGTACGGGAGGACCCTTGAGTTCACCCCGTTACCCTCGGTTACGCCAGTAATCACTGGCAAATTGACTACTCCCGGGTAGTGACATACCGCGAGGTACGTGAGCAGAATCGGCAGCGCCCCAGTTCATTACTGCCGCGTAGCGCGCCCACCGGGAGGACGCCGTGCTGAGCACCATGCAGGACGTACCGCTGACCGTGACCCGCATCCTGGAGCACGGGATGAGGATCCACGGGAAGTCCGTCATCACCACCTGGACCGGGGAGGCCGAGCCGCAGCGCCGCACCTTCGCGGAGGCGGGCGCGCGCGCCGGACAGCTGGCGAACGCCCTGCGCGACGAACTCGGGGTCACCGACGGCGAGCGGGTCGCCACCCTCATGTGGAACAACGCCGAGCACGTCGAGGCGTACTTCGCGGTCCCCGCCATGGGCGCGGTCGTCCACACCCTCAACCTGCGCCTGCCGGCCGAGCAGCTCGCCTACATCGTCAACCACGCCGCCGACCGCGTGGTCATCGTCAACGGCTCGCTGCTGCCGCTCCTCGCTCCGCTGCTGCCGCACCTCCCGACCGTCGAGCACGTCGTCGTCACGGGCCCCGGCGACCGTTCCGTCCTCGACGGGGTGACGCCGCGCGTGCACGACTACGAGGAGCTGATCGCCGGCCGCCCCACCACGTACGCCTGGCCGGAGCTCGACGAGCGCACCGCCGCCGCCATGTGCTACACCTCCGGCACCACCGGCGACCCGAAGGGCGTCGTCTACTCCCACCGCTCCATCTACCTGCACTCCATGCAGGTCAACATGACGGAGTCGATGGGCCTGAGCGCCAAGGACACCTCGCTCATCGTCGTCCCGCAGTTCCACGTGCTCGCCTGGGGGCTGCCGCACGCCGGCTTCATGTCGGGCGTCAACATGCTGATGCCGGACCGCTTCCTCCAGCCGGCCCCGCTCGCCGAGATGATCGAGCGCGTGAAGCCGACCCACGCGGCCGCCGTCCCCACCATCTGGCAGGGCCTGCTCGCCGAGGTCACCGCCCGCCCGCGCGACATCAGCTCGATGGCCGACGTCATCATCGGCGGCGCCGCCTGTCCGCCCTCCCTCATGGAGGCGTACGACAAGCTGGGCGTCCGCCTCATCCACGCCTGGGGCATGACGGAGACCTCGCCGCTCGGCACCGTGGCCCACCCGCCGGCCGACGCCACCACCCCGGAGGCGGCGTGGGCCTACCGCGTCACGCAGGGCCGCTTCCCGGCCGGTGTCGAGGCCCGCCTGGTCGGCGCCGGCGGGGACGTCCTGCCCTGGGACGGCGAGTCCGCGGGCGAGCTGGAGGTCCGCGGCAACTGGATCGCCGGCGCCTACTACGGCGGCGCGGACGGCGAACCGTTCCGACCCGAGGACAAGTTCAGCGCGGACGGCTGGCTGAAGACCGGCGACGTCGGCGTCATCAGCGCCGACGGCTTCCTCACCCTCACCGACCGGGCCAAGGACGTCATCAAGTCCGGCGGCGAGTGGATCTCCTCCGTCGAGCTGGAGAACGCCCTCATGGGCCACCCGGCCGTCGCCGAGGCCGCCGTCGTCGCCGTCCCGGACGAGAAGTGGGACGAGCGGCCGCTCGCGACCGTCGTCCTCAAGGAGGGCGCGAGCGCGGACTTCGAGGAGCTGCGCGCCTTCCTCGCCACCGAGGGCGGCATCGCGAAGTGGCAGCTGCCGGAGCGCTGGGCGATCGTGCCGAGCGTCCCGAAGACGAGCGTCGGGAAGTTCGACAAGAAGGTGATCCGCAAGCAGTACGCCGACGGCGAGCTGGACGTCACGCAGCTCTGACGCGCCCCGTGACCGGCACCAACAGGCCCCGCCCAGGGGTCAGTTGGTGCCGATCTTCGCGAGCAGGTCCACGATCCGGGCCTGCACCTCGGTGCTGTTCGACCGCTCGGCGAGGAAGAGCACCGTCTCGCCCGAGGACAGCTTCGGCAGCTCGGCCTCGTCGAGGTCCGACGAGGTGTAGACGACGAGCGGGGTGCGGTTCAACTGCCCGTTCGCGCGCAGCCAGTCGATGATCCCGGCCCGGCGGCGGCGCACCTGCATCAGGTCCATCACCACCAGGTTCGGCCGCAGCTGCTGGGCGAGCGCGACCGCGTCCGTGTCGGCCGCCGCCCGCGCCACCTGCATCCCGCGCCGCTCCAGGGTCGCCGCGAGCGCCTGCGCGATGTCGTCGTGCTCCTCGATCAGCAGGACCCGGGACGGGTGCTGCTCGCTGTCCCGGGGCGCGAGCGCCTTGAGCAGGACGGCCGGATCGGCGCCGTAAGCCGCCTCCCGCGTCGCCTGCCCGAGCCCCGCCGCGAGCAGCACCGGCACCTCGGCGGCCACGGCGGCCTGACGCAGCGACTGGAGCGCGGTACGGGTGATGGGCCCGGTCAGCGGGTCGACGAAGAGCGCGGCCGGGAAGGCGGCGATCTGCGCGTCGACCTCCTCGCGGGAGTGCACGATCACGGGCCGGTAGCCGCGGTCGCTCAAAGCCTGCTGCGTGGAGACGTCCGGCGCGGGCCAGACGAGCAGCCGGCGCGGGTTGTCCAGCGGCTCCGGGGGCAGTTCGTCGTCCACGGGCTGCGGCTGCGGCCGGTTCGCCACCTCCACGGCCCCACCTGGCCCGTCCAGCGGCTCAGGCCCCTCCGCCGACCCCTCGGCGGGCGCCTCTATCGCGTACGCACGGCCCTCGGGCGCGGACGCCGGGCTCAACTTGGGCACGGGCACGGGTACGGGCGTGGGCGTGCCGGCAGGCGTCGGCACCGGAGCCGGCGCGGGAGCCGGAGCCTGCGCCGGTACGGGCTGCGGCTGCTCCTGCACGACGGGCTCGGGGCGGTTCTCCTCGGCCGGGTTGCCGAGCTTGCGGCGCCGGCCGGAGGGGCTCGCGGGCGGCGCGAGGGGCACGCCCTGCCCGAGGGTGCGGACGCTGAAGGCGCGTCCCTGGGTGCCGGTGGTGGCGTCCTTGGGCGCGGGAGCGACGGGAGCGACGGGAGCGGCGGGGACGGCCGGGGCCGCGGGCGCGATGGGGACGGCCGGGGCCGTGGGGGCCGCGGAGGCCGCGGGGACCTCCGGCGGGAGCGGAATCGAGCCGGTCCCGGTCCCGGTCCCGGTCCCGCCGGCCGTGGCCGGCCCTGCGGGAGCCGAGGAGGCCGCGGGGGCCGTGCGGGCTCCGGCGGCGGGCAGCGGGTGCGGCTGCGGCGGCGTGTGGTCGTTCTCCGGCGCGGTCCCCACGGCGCCGTGCTGGTCGGCGGCGCGGTCGGCCTCGACGGGCCCCAGCGCGAACGGCGTGCGCGGCCCGGCCTCCTGCGCGGCGGCGCGCTCCTGGGCGGCCGCGAGCGCCCGGCGGCGCCGCCCGGTGGGCTGCGCGCCCTCCTCGGGGCCGGCCGGGGCCGACGCGACCAACTTCCTGGGCACCGTGGCACAGAGCGAGACCGGACACACCACGCTCTCGCAGGCCGAGATGCTCTACACGTC